>JANYBU010000356.1 GCA_025360665.1 Nitrospira sp. | reverse complement strand
CAACAACAAGATCCGCGTCCTCCAGCGCCGGGCCTACGGCTACCGCGACGAGGACTACCTCAAGCTCAAAATCGTCGCCGCGTTCCTGCCGCCGTTGACTCGGAGTGCGGAAACGGACCCACTGTGATCCGCGAAGACCCTGTTTTTGTTGTGTCGATGGATCCAAGACACCATACCGGACTGCGAGCTCGAGCTTCCGGGGAATGATGTACTTGCCGACCTGGACGTACCAGCCCCAGGCTTGACCGAGAGATACCGGGGGGCCTAAAACAACCGCGGTCGCCGGGGTGAATGGAATGGTTCCATCATCGGTAGTCCGCACCCGCTGGTGCCGGTAGTACCCTTCTGACTGGAGCGACCACCCCTGGTATTTCGCGATGAGATCCACCTCGTAGGTCTGGAAATCGTAGACCCCTCCGCCGAGAAGCCGGCCGTTGTAGCTATTCGTGACTCCCTGGCGATACGCGCGATCGACAATGTCGGAGCGCGTTGAACTCAAATAATTCTGAGCCGGGTTATAGGCATAGCCGGCTCCGATCGCAACTTGAGGCACACGAGAGTTCAAAATATCTCCCTGGCCATATCCTGGATTGCCGGATATTTTGTACAGCAGCCTGGCCGTGTACATCATCTCGCCGTTCCGGAAGCGGGTGTCGTAGTTGAAGGTTCGCTGCTGCTGAGTTGGAAGGCTGGCGTTGTTGGGAAGGCTCTGGCTGACGGCCGTACCTTCATTCGTGAGATTCGGCCCGACCCCGCCCCAGATACCAAAGGCATAGTTGAATTTGTATTGATCCTCATCGCTGAGGATGGTGATACCGATGTCACGACTGTTAATTTGGTTGGCGGCAAACGCTTGCTGGACAAGCATATTGTCCGCGAAGGTTGACGTGGTGATCGAACTCACGAGGGCGCGATTGAACCAGACCCGCTGTTGGCCGACTTGGACGGTGGCAAGAGGGATATGCCAGGATGCGATATAGGCGTCCTGGAGGGCGACTCTGCCGCTGCCCCCCTCTTGATTAAATGGCGCCTGATCCATCTGCAAAGATATGTTGTAGCGTAAGTCGGGATCGAAGGCATATCCCAGGAATTGGAGGCGGGTGCGGGGAACCGTAAAGACGCTTGAATCGCTCTGTTTCCTGACACCCCGAAACTCCACCTGGCCTCCCAGAATCTCTTCATTTCTTGAGTCTCCGATCGTCCCCCAGGCTTTGTTAAAGGTACTGTAGCTGTAGCGTACCTGGGTGAGCAGCCGGAGTTTCAGGAAAAATTTCTCCCCGACGCGGATGTTTAAACCGTTGTTGACGTCGATAGTGAAATTTGGCTTGGAGATGCGTTCTCTGGTTTCCAATACTCTAAGACCCTTGTCATACTCCTCTTGAGTAATGATGCCTTTGAGATAGAGATACTTCAGTCCGGGATCCTCGCCGGAATAGTATTCCCACCGTCCTTCCTTCTTGACGAGCTGGCCTTCCTCGACGGCCTGTGCTTGTGGTGTCAGGCCTGCGAACAGCATGACGACTGCGAGTGTGACAAAAAGCAAACCGGAAATTCTCATGTCGCTTCCCTCCGTGACATGTGAACTTCCGGTGGTCCGGTCAGTTCTCAATTTGACGATTGAAGTAGTAGGTCTTGGGCCTCCAGTCATCTGGCCGGCCGGTCGTTCTCCTTTAGCAATGACAACAGTTGTGGCGTATCATCGTGACCTCAACGCGTGGTCGTTGAACCTTCGCCGTCAAAGCGTATCTTCTCCTTGCGCTCAATCTGCACGACTTTGGAATCGTGAACGATGATTTCGATAGATCCAAAGCGGATGCCTCTGAGTGCGAGTCGAATCGCCTGCTCGATTGTTTGATAGTCCTGCCGACCTGATCGTTCTGTGTTTTCCATGATGACGGTCCTGCTCGCTCTCGCGTGATGGGCTATCGCATGACAATCTTCCCGCTCTTGTCCCACATCCAAAAGACGGACAGATTCGGATAGGTGGAATTGGTGGCATTCTGGCCTGCAACGGTAAACAGACAGCCGACGGCGACCAACCAGTTCTGAGAAAAGTTCCATTGAAGCGCCGGCTCCACACCGATAATCGTAAAGCCGTTTCTCTGTCCTGCGTTGATGTCGTGTCCGTCCGCCCGCCAGGTGAGCCCGTGCAAGGTGCTGACTTCGATGTTGTACCCGAACCCGTTCTTGTCATTGAGTATGTGCTCGAAAATCAAGCGCGTGTTGACGATGTCGCCGGTATAGGTGTTCTGTCCGCCGCTCTCTCCTGGCGCGGCGTAGGTATAGAACACGGCTGCACTGATGCGAATGGGTTGGAGGATCTTTCGCGTCATGAGTCCTTGCGTCAGCCCATATTCGCCAAATCGTGTACTGGGGAGTCGTCCGAGTGGCGTGAACCCGCCGGGTGGCTTCTCTGCATCGGCCCAGCGGCTGGTGGGTAGCACAACCTGCGTGTAATAGGTAAGGGAAGGGCGCCAGCTTCCAGGGTCTTGGATGATTGGCCGATATTTCATAATGAGCGAGGTGTCGCCCAAGCCTGTCGAACTCGTGCTTTGCCCGTTTTGGGTGGCCCAGAACGAATTCATCGAAAAGGCGGCACCTAATTCGATGTGATTGGTCAGTCCGTAGGAAGCATTGATGGAGGGCGATACTTGGTAGAGATGAACCGGTCCGTTTTTGCTGTCGGTTGCGAAGCTGAGTCGATTCCCGAAACTGCTTTCTCCAATTTGTGAGAAAACGAATTCTCGGATTGAAAGCTGCCCCTTCGGTTGTATATCGACAGCCTGGAGGAGAACGGGACCGTGTGATAGGGGATTCCAGCTCTGGCGATACTTCTTGATCTCCTCATCTGTCGGGACCCAATCCAGTGCTGAGGACGGAGGCGGAACGACGGTCGCCGTCAGGAGAAAGAGGACGAGCGAATTCAGGAGAATCTTCCTATAGTGAAACCAATGAATGAGCGCGAGTCCCATTTCAATTCCTATTATTCCGGTCATGATTAATAATGTATATATAAACTATATGAATCTAAATTATCAACAATATAATAATTGTATATTTATTACCAAGCATTCTCAATGTACTTGGATTTCTGTTAGTACATATTGAATGGAAAATGCTTTGCAATTTGATTAATCGATGACTGTATACTTGCAAAATAACAAGTATACATGCTAAATGTCGGCTCACTATGGGACAGGCACACCGAGCGGAATCTGCCGAACATTTCCAGAATCATTTAAAAGATATCCGTGTCACCCACGGTCTTTCGCAGAGTGAACTTGCCGGAAAATCCGGGATCACACGGCAGGCTGTCTCGGCAATCGAATCTCATCTCTATTTGCCCACCACGGCGGTCGCGCTTCGACTGGCCGCCGTCTTGGGCTGTCGCGTAGAAGATCTCTTCAGTCTTGCGGAGGCGCACGATGTCATTGAAGGGAAACTGATCGGTAGTTTCCCCCAGCGCGATGAGAAGATCTCGACGATTCGTGTGAAGGTAGCCAGGATAGGGACTCGTATGGTCGTGCGGCCCGTCACGGAATTGGGTGAGGTGCTTTCGTATAGTGTGCCTGCCGATGGGTATGCGGCGGATGTGCATGGGCAGGCATCGGGCGCCATGGTGCGAGTGAACCTGTCACGCGATCGTCAGTCGATTGAACAGGAAATTTCTGTCGCTGGTTGTGATCCCGCGATCTTTCTCGTCGGCGCGCATTTGCGTCAACGGAAGGATCAGACCTCCGTCGTGGGCTGGACAATGGGGAGTATGGCGGCGCTTCGGGCTTTGCAGCAAGGCGAGGTTCATGTCGCAGGTCTGCATCTCTTTGACCCGACGACCGGGGAATCAAACCTGCCGTTCCTCCGACGTGAGCTGAAAGGTTCGAACTATGAAGTCGTCACGTTCGCGACCTGGGAAGAGGGCTTGCTCGTTCGAGCGGGTAATCCCAATTCTATCCGTGCGGTCAGCGACGTAGCCGATCTTAACGTTACACTTGTGAATCGAGAAGAGGGAGCTGGGGCCAGGCTGTTGCTGGATCAGCGGTTGCGCGCGGCGGGGATCGATCCGACTCACGTACGCGGGTACGAGAGGACGGTGCCGTCTCACTTCGAAGTGGCCAGGGCCATCGCAAGTCATCAGGCTGACGTTGGGATCGGGATCCGGTCTGCCGCACAACTCTTTGGCCTCGATTTTGTGCCGCTTCAAGCCGCTCGGTACGATCTCGTGGTCCCCAAAGCCTATCTGAAGTCCCATCCGACCTTGGCCAATCTCTTCGACACCATCGTCAGCCGCTCGTTTCGCGCAGAGATCAAGGCGCTCGGGGGCTATGACACGAGAGACACCGGCAAGCTGCAAACATTGTAGCTGAGCCGAGAGTGACGGAGGTTCGATGCTCAGAACATCCATGCGAAATTTCGTGAGAACGACCGTGCTGATCGTCGTCGTTCTGGTAGCCGGAGGAATCGGTTCAGTCGCAGCGAGCGAGCCGCTGGTGATCGCGGGCTCACCCAGTTTGGCCACTCCCCTGGAAGCCTTGAGTCGAGCGTTTGAGGCGTCCCACCAGAATGTGAAGGTACGACTCTATTTCGACTCAGGTCTGGATCTGCGTCGCACGATCGCAGCGATAGAGAATCATCCCACGAGACAATACTTCATTGGCTCAGGCCCCATTCACCTTATTGCACCGGGTGGCGATGAGCTGCTCACTCGCTTGGAGCAGAAACATTATGTGCTGTCACAGACGCGCCGGCCGTATGCGACGGTCTCGCTCGTGCTGGTCGTGCCTGAATCGCTCGTTGATGCGCCGTCGTCGTTTGAGGCGCTTGCCCAGGATACTCGGATACGAGTGGCCGTCGCAGATCCAATGCTGACGGTGGTTGGGCAAAAGACCAACGAATTCTTGAAGGCCTTGGGAATCGCAGAGGCAATGAAAGGTCGGTTGGATGTGGCGACGGATGCTCGCGGTGTCTTGGATCACATGCTCAATGGACAAGCGGATGTCGGCATCATTTTCGGCCCGGACGCCTATGACACATTGGGGCGAGTTCGCGTCGTAGCTGTCGCACCTGAGCAGGCCATCCGTCCGATCATCCATTCTCTGGCGATGGAACGGTACTGTCCCAATCGTCCGCTGTGCGAAGATTTCCTTGCGTTTTGCCAGTCTCCAGAAGCCCAAAGCATCCTGAAGGGGTTGGGTTATGGATTGCCCAGGCAAGGAAAGTGACGCAGCGATATATTTTTTATCTGATGTGTCAAGTATGCCAGTCATTAGTATCTGTATTATGGAGTAAGAAAACCGGTAGGAGGTTCGTTATGCCGCAGGTGAACGTTAGGAGACAGTCGGCAACTCTGTTGGTCGCCGTTCTCGTTTTGACTGGTCTGGGCTGTGCGCGGATTCCCTACACCACGTCGGTGGTGCATGAGGATCAACGGGTCGCCGTCATGCTGCAACGGGAAGTCACGCCGACAGGATATACGCATCCCGTCCAGATTGCTCCGCAACAGGTTGCAGCCATACTCCGCGGCTTTTCTCTGCGCGAGCAACAGCGCCTGCCGCTTCGGTGGTTTGCCGAAGAGACTCCGCCGAAGCAGATATTCAGGGAAGACGAATTGCAAATATTGGCTCCCCAACTTGCCCATGCACTGCAGAAAGTTGGGCCGGAGGAGCGAGTCTACTTCGAACTCTTCGCTCCCGGTATGAACCCGCGGTACCGACGCGATGTCATCGGTGGATGGGTGGCCGTGCACGATCAACTGCTCCATCTGACCATCGATTACTTTCATGTTCAGCAGCCGGTCAGAAATTCCGATCCCTACGATTACAACTATCCAACGCCATGGACCCCCGCGAACACCTACCTCCTGTATTTCGAGCCGGGTCGATTCTATGTGACCGACCCCAAGACCGACCGGCGCGGAGTGGATTTTTGGGCGTTCTTGAAAACAGCCTCGTCGTCCTAATCGCCCATTCGCATCAGCGTCCATTCGTGACGCGCATTCTTATACACATCACGTATTGGTAGAGGGGGGTATATGAAGAGTGGGGGCATGTGGAAAGCATCCATGTTCATTGGGGTATCATCCATTATCCGAGTTGCTGCACCGCGGTGGGCCAAGAGTATCGGATTCGCTCTGTACTTGGCGTGCACGGCGTGGTTCGGACCCCCGGTAGCTCTTGCGGCTGATGCTGGAACATTAGTTGAGAAGGATGGGAGGTATGTCTTTGTCGAGAGCATGGATCCGGCGACCAAACTGCTCCTGGAGCGAGCCGTCAAACAGGGCACCATCACGCAGGAAGAATACGATGTAGTCGTCAGAGCGTCGCAGGAGCGAACCTATCTGCTCCAGTCGAGTTTTAAGGCCTGGTATGATCGTGGCTTTAACTTTTCCATGAATGACAACGCCTTCTTTTTAAAAATCCGCGGTCGCATTGCGACCCGCTATACGCAGCGCTCTAGAAATGATGCCTGGCGCACTACAGGAGACTCAAAAGATTTTCCGGAGCTGCTGGGCGTCTTTGGTGATTACCGGGCCAATCGCTCCACCAATGATGCCTCAACATTCAATTTGAGGACCGCGCGACTCTACTTCATGGGGCACCTCTTTAATCCGGACTTTAAATTCTACATTCAACTCTCCGGTGAGACCGCAGAAAACGCGCAAGCGCCGGGCGCCGTGAGCATGCTCGACGCCTATGTATTGAGCACCCACCTCTCCTGGTTGAATGCCCAAGTGGGGCAACATAAGGTCTACTTCAATCGGTCGCAAGTTAATTCGACGGCGGCGATGCAGTTTGCCAGTCGCGCCCTTGCGATGGATGCGTTTACGGCGAGTGGGCTGAACCGCCGAGACATCGGCATCACGATCATGAATGATGAAGAGGTGTACCCGGTCAATTATTATTTCGGCGTCTTCAACGGCGAAGGTCCTCTCGTGAACCGGTTCGCTCAATTCAGCAGCGAAGAAGCAACGGTGGGGTGCCCCGGAGGACAAACCAGTGGGAACCCGTTTCCCTCTCCGGCGGGCTGTCCGGCGAATAACCGGAATCTCAACGCCAACCTCCGAACCAGCATCAACCAGCTTATGTATACGGCGCGGTTGCAGTGGAATATCTTGGGCCAGGCGGGATATGGCGAAGGCGATATTGCCTATTCGGAGACGTCCCAGATGGTCGTTGGGGGAGGCTATGCCTACAATCCAGGGCTGAATACCAGCACTAATAACGGTTTCATAGGAATTGATCTGGCGAATCTGAACCTCAGGCGATCGCTAGCCGGACTGGGAAATGGGAGAATGCTTGGGCAGGGGGTCGTCGACTTTTCTACCTCGACATTGGATTATGCTTTTAAGTATCGGGGCTTCTCCCTGCAAGCCGAATACTGGTTCAGGAATGTGACACGACACGACAAGGGGCTCCCATGCTTACAGACGGCTGTATTAGGGGGGCCTTGTACGGCATTTGCTCCCGGGCAGTTTGGTAATTCAACTGGCTGGTCTGTGCAATCAGGCTACTATCTGATTCCGAGAAAATTGGAGGTGGCGGCACGGTATGCATACTGGGATCCTGATACCCGATCAGCCAGTGATCTGATCAAAGAAGTGGACGTTTCTCTCAACTGGTTTCTGGGCGGAACCTATGACCACCAGATCATGCTTACCTATAGCAATATAGCAATGGGGCAAGGCGGGTTTGCGATCGGCCGAAGCGCTCCGTTGCCGACTGTCGGCGCCAGCTTCCCATCCGGTACGGTGCCATTAGATGCCCATGCAGGGACGCTGATTGAAAACATGGTCCGTGTCCAGTATCAAATCTTCTTCTAACGCAATGAGGCAGACCCATGATGGAAGGCGGAATGCGGTGGGTTCCAGACCTCTGCAGCAATGTGAAAAGAGACCACATGATCGAAGGGGCTTATGCTTGTGCAGAAGGCACCGTGATCAATCGGATCATGGGGGTCGTTCAATCTCACCATGTGGGGCTTGTCCGAGCCGGTGTCCGAATCAAAATCATGGAGCGAACGGATTTGCATGTGAAGTGGTCGATCGAAGATGGGCGGTGTTTTGTCCTTGCACAACAAGTGGTGGCTACGATTCCTGCTAAGGCAGTTCGTTTAGAAGCCGGGATATTTCGTCGGAGCAAACAGCGGTGGAATCGCTGGATCGGACGTATTGTTTTGGTAGAGTCCAGCCACAGCGGGACCGTTTTCACAGTAAAGATTCACGGCGAGTGCTGGACGCTCAAGGCCTATGGTCCTGTGATGGGGGCTCGGCAGCCGAGTATAGTGTGGGATGCGGTCAATGTGGTAGTGGATCCACAGAGTGTCGATCTATCGATCGTGAATAGAAAACCCTGGTGTCATGGAGTCGACCACGTGTTGGGATTATAGGGATTACGAGTCAGGGGATAGGCAGTACACGAGAGGAGGAGTTGTGCACATGACAGGACTGAAGCATCATATGTGGTCATTATATTACTCCGGCTGGGTTGCACTGCTCGCCCTCGTCTTAGTGGTGTTCATGTTTCCGACCGGCTCGGCTGCGGCTGAGGACATCACGATTGCGGCGGCGGCAGACTTGAATTTTGCTTTCAAAGAACTCGTGCCTGAGTACGAAAAGACGTCTGGCAGCCATGTGAAGCTGACGCTCGGATCCTCGGGAAATTTCTACGCGCAAATTCAAAATGGTGCGCAGTTCGACCTCTACTTTTCAGCCGACATCGGCTACCCCAAGAAGCTGGAAGAGGCCGGCTTAGTCGTGCCGGGGTCGATCTATCCCTATGCCGTCGGCCAGATTGTCTTGTGGACCGGCAATGGGTCACACCTCGATCTCTCCAAGGGGCTGGAGATCTTGCGTGAACCGACGATCAAGAAGATCGCCATCGCCAATCCCAAACATGCTCCCTATGGCAGGGCGGCAGTGGCTGCGATGGAGTATTTCAAGGTCTATGACCAGGTCAAAGACAAGCTTATTTTGGGAGAGAATATCTCGCAAGCGGCGCAATTCATTGAATCCGGCGCCTGTGACGCTGGAATTATCGCATTGTCCTTGGCGCTCGCACCAGTGATGAAGGCCGCCGGGCAGTACTGGGAGATTCCGGCGGTTGCGCATCCACCGCTGGAACAGGGCGCCGTGATCTTGAAACAGTCAAAAAACCCAGAAGCTGCGAGACAGTTTCTTGAATTCATCAAAAGTCCCCACGGACAGGAGATCATGAAGCGCTATGGATTTACGCTGCCCAGTTAAGCAATGGACGAAGGTGATCGGCTTGGCCGTGCTCGGTATCAGCCTCGGCTGTTCCCAAGCGGTCCTGCTGACCCACGAAACGGAGCAAGGCGGCGTTGTGACCTATCTGTTCAAGGAAGATCGGGGCGGCCCGATGGGATCAATACATCGCAGAGACGCCTTGAAGCTCATCGAGGGAAAATGTCCTTCGGGCTACACCATTCTCAAAGATGGAGAAGTGCAGGGCTACAGCAGTATGTCCAGCGTGGAAGGAGCGGAAGGGGAAGTCAGCGGACGGCGCTGGGGGATTCAGTTCCGATGCAAATAGCGGGGAGAAGCATGCATAGACTTGTTTCTCTAATGAGTGTGAGCGCACTCCTGATTGCGGTAACGGCTGCGTCGGCTGAAGACGTGTCACAGATCCAGCATCGTCAGGCCGACTCGGCTTCTCAGAAACGATCGTGCAAAGCGGCGATTCAGGGCCCAGGTTCTCTTGAGGGATTTGAAAGCGTGCAGGTTGAAACGTCCGATATCAAGCGTCACGAGCAATTCTTTGAATCCGTCTTGCACGCGCCGGTTGTCCAGCGCATCGATCATCCACAAGTGGACAGTCTCCGTGGCTATTGTTACCGAGACGTCTTGATCGCGGTTCGGCAGGATTTGCGAACACCGCGTCCGACCGGCTGGGTGCAAATCAATTTCATGGTTTCGGACGTCGCCGCGTTGCAGGGCGAACTAGAACAGGCGTATCGGGCATCTTCCGTCTACCAATTGAACGAAGAGGACCGCGCAACGATTGTGCGTTTTCGGTTGAAGCCGGACGTGATGCGAAGGGATCATTAGGTGATGCGGTTTGAGGTTGCCGGTCCGGAAGGATTCATGATCGGCTTCGATCAAGACAAGTAGAGGTTGGACGGAAGTTCTACGAAACCGATGGCTGCAATCATGCAGCCATCTTACCAAGGAGGGCACCATGAAACTTAGCGCGCGGAATCAGTTCCAAGGCACGGTCACCAAAATCACAGAAGGGCAAGCCATGGCGGAGGTGACGGTGAAGGTCGGTGCGCTCGAATTTGTGGCGGCGATTACGGAAGGGTCGGTCAAGAGCATGGGTTTGAAGATCAACGACTCCGTGCTGGTCGCCATAAAAGCTACGGAAGTCATGATTGGGAAATAACGTGCGTGGATTTTCCAGATCGCGGCTTCCTACCATCGCGCCGGTTTCGGTAGGACAGACCGTGACAAAGGCGGAATTGTGAATTGGTTGGCGATCTGGGTCACGTTCAAACTGGCCTGCCTGACGTCCGGTGTCTTGCTGGTCGTCGGATTGCCGATCGCCTACTGGCTGACCTATTCGAAATGGCGCTGGAAGTTCATTGTCGAGTCGGGGGTCGCGCTTCCGCTCGTGCTGCCTCCGACGGTGCTGGGTTTTTATATTCTGGTCGCGATCGGCCCACACAGCCCGGTCGGCCGATTCTACAGCGACGTGGTCGGGCACCCTCTTCCTTTTACCTTCGAAGGTCTGCTTGTCGCGTCAATTTTCTACAGTTTGCCATTTGCTGTGCAACCGTTCACCGCAGCCTTTGAGCAAGTCGATCGCCGGTTGATCGAAACCTCCTGGACCCTCGGGGTATCGAAGCTCAAGACCTTCTTCCATCTGATTGTTCCGCTGTCGACAGCAGGCCTCATCACCGGCGCTGTGCTGAGCTTTGCCCACACGCTCGGAGAGTTCGGCGTGGTGCTCATGGTCGGTGGCAACATCGAGGGCGAGACGCGCACCGTCTCAATTGATATTTACGACGAGGTGCAAGCACTCAACTATGCCGGAGCCGCCAAGACGGCGCTGTTGTTGCTCGCGGTCTCCTATGGCGTGCTGCTGCTGGTCTATGCGATGAATCGAAAGGTCTGGGCGGTATGGCCGCAGCGCTGACGGTTGATTGCCAAAAGACCTTTCCCGGTCGGTTTACCATGGCGGCACGGCTCACGTTGCCGCTCGACCCTCCGCGCGTGCTGATTCTCTTCGGGCCGTCAGGGTCGGGGAAGACGACCTTGCTGCGTTGTCTTGCCGGGTTGGAATGGCCGGAAGAGGGACGAATTCAGTTTGGTTCAACGACCTGGGTTGATGCGTCCTCCAACATTCGGCTCTCGCCGCAAGCGCGGCGGATCGGGTACATGCCGCAGGACTACGCGCTCTTTCCCACACATACGGTTGCCGGCAACATTGAATATGGATTGAGCGATTTGCCGACTGAGGCGCGGAGAGAGCGTGTCTGTGAACTGATCGAGTTATTGCAACTTCAGGGGCTCGAACAGACCAAGCCGACGCAGTTGTCTGGAGGGCAACAGCAACGTGTGGCGCTTGCGCGAGCGATTGCCAGACGACCTCAACTCTTGTTGCTCGATGAACCCCTGTCTGCCTTGGATGCGCCGACTCGCAGTCGCTTGAGAGGAGAATTGCGAGCCCTGTTGACACAGTTGAAAATTCCTTCTGTCGTCGTCACGCACGATTGGGCCGAGGCCTTGACGTTGGGCGATGTCATTGCGGTGATGCAGGGTGGAGCGATTCTCCAAACTGGTCCACCGCAGGAGGTGTTCTCTAGGCCGGTCAATGCGGAGGTTGCGCAAATTGTCGGTATTGAGACCGTCGTACAGGGTCACGTGGTTGCGAATGACAATGGGTTGGCGACTGTGTCGGTGAACGGGACGACACTGAAGGGCTTAGCAGCGGACGTGAGTGGCTCGGCTGTGTATGTCTGCATTCGCGCGGAAGATGTGTTGCTCGAACAGACGGGGAGCGGCATCACCAGCGCGCGCAATCACCTGTCCGGTCGTGTGACCGAGATGCTGCAGCAAGGCGTGTTGGTGACAGTCACGGTCGATTGCGGTTTTCCCCTGCGGGCGGTGATTACGAGGGGCGCGAGAGAAGAACTTGGTCTCGAAACAGGTTCAGCGGTTGTGGCGGCGATCAAAGCCGGCGCCGTGCATCTCGTGCCGAGATCGGGCTAGCAGGGCGCTAAAAAATCGCCAGTGCTGTGGAAGGTTAAGGCCAACGAGTTCATTCGATGCGGACCATCAGCGTTCCGGCGTGCCCACAGAGTTGTTAGTAGCCTGCGAAAGATGCACGTCAATCGTTTTCCCAGCGCACAGACAAAAGTCGAGGAGGAAAATGGAGAAATATATTTAGAAATGTCAAGAGGAATTATCGAAAAATCCTCTCCCCAGCTTCTGTGGATAACCTTGTTCATAAGTCTCTCCGCGAGTGAAATTCCTTCCAATTTTCCTATCAGAGATACGTCATTGCCTAGAATTTAGGCATTGGCTTCACCGTGAGTAGCACCACAAGATATAGTGGTCCTAAGGGTTAAACCAAGCAGAAACATCAAATACTAGATGTCTATTGTCGTTTATCGGGTCGATGTGATGGATTGCCCATCCTGCTGCGGTGTCTCGCGCATGGTTATGCACAGACTCCACGCCAGAAAGGGTTTTCTGCTTCATTGTTAGGTGTCCGTTAAAGGAGCTTGACAGTCTATCGCAACATGTGTAACCATTGGTTACACCATGAAGCCCACCGACCTGAAACGAGTTCGAGAGCAACTTGGTCTGACACAGCAGCAATTGGCTGATGCGTTGCGGACAACGCGTGTGTCGGTGGCCCGTTATGAAGCAGGGATGCGGCGCATCCCCGGAATGGTGAAAGTGGCGATCGATCAAATCAGTCGGTCGTCAGAAATCCCCATGGCGGGGATGGTGGCGGCTGGTTCACCGATCGAACCGGTGCAGCAGTCAGAATTGATCGATGTCCCGCCCAGCATGTTACGTGGTGGAAATACGTTTGCGCTCCGCATCAAAGGGGACTCCATGAAAGACGATGGCATTCTCCCTGGCGATCTTGTGGTGGTGCGAAAACAGGAGACGGCCAGGAACGGGCAGACCGTCGTTGCGCTGGTCAATCATGACGCGACGATCAAGACCTACTTCAAGAAGGCCTCACACATCGAACTGCATCCGGCAAACGCAACGATGCAGCCGATTATTGTGAGGCCTTCAGATACGTTTCATATCGAAGGCATTCTCATCGGCGTGATTCGGCATTGTGCGGTGTAATGAAAGAAAGGAGGAGAAGATGCTCACAGCAGGAAGATCCTTCAGGACAGAGCGGCTCATTGACTTGGAACGAACGGTGGATTTCTTGAATGGACAGTTGCGCAGGATGCAATGGGATTTGTATCGGGCTAAGGTGGAGCCGCTTCCGATTCGGTTGTGGCGAAATCTGGTGAGTCTCAAAGGCAGGCAGGAGTTCATGTCAACAGTCTGCAATCGATGCGTTCGCCCGAACACAAAGTTGGTCTCCCATGCTGACCCGAGAGCGTAGGACGGAGAGGCTATCCGTCGCGGCCTGTTCTGACTGTGGAGCGGTGGTCCCGCGCCGAATTGCCTGCGTCGATGGGATGACCCATTCAACCGTCGAACTTTGCGAGCGTTGCTGGAACGCTTCTCAGCAGCGGCAGGTCTTTACAGGCGGGTGCTGTGGGTAGAGAACGATGGAGGATCCTTTCTCCGGCTTCAATAACGATACGCCATGGAGAGGGGACCGTACGCACGAAGGTGAACGGGGAGGAAACACAAGCGGGTCGAGGGCTCTTCCCGTCCGCGTTAGTACGATACAAAGATGGAGAGCGGCTGGCTTAACCGACGGTTGGTGTTCTTAGATGGGGAGGGACAAGAAGCACTAGACGTGTCTATCCGCTGGCCAAGGTTACCATAGGTCGCAACAGAAGCCAGCGGCCCACACGAGGTACGGTTTGGTGGCGGTGTCCCGGATTGAACGGGAGACCCGCGGCTTATGAGGCTGATTAAGTAGGATTTGGCAACTCCCTGTTTTGACTCTGGTTTCCCGGTTTTCCCTTGGTAGACACGGCATTACGAGATTTCAATCTCGTCGAGTCTGTTCGATCTGTTCTGGTCATTTCGGCTGTGTTTTAGCACAAAAATTAGCACAGCACATTGTTCTGTCACCGGTGTCATGCTGTGATCAGTACCGCCCTTTGGTTTATTTTACGATGTGGTCGCTCAGCCACGTCGGTTTTTAAACAACCGGTAGCAACGCAGTAGGAATTGCCCGTATTGCCCGCCAAAGTAAGCCCGCTGATTAAGAGGCACAAAAACCCATTTCATTCAAAGCTCGCTTGCACCCCATTCCGGCATCTCCGGTTGCCGGGACGCTTCAGCGACCTGTTCCGAGGTCGAATGGAAGAAGGCAATGGGCAGCCTCAAATAATAATACGCTCCGATCGCGCGGTACCGCACAAGCAAGACGACCAACCAGAACAAACCGTATCATCTTGGGCAAGGATGTCCTTCAAGGAATGACGGTCAAGGAACAGAGGGCTTGGTCAGATTATTATTCACCCAATTATTACCCGCGTTGACATCGATTCCTCCAGCGGGCCGCGGTTTGCCAAGGTTGGTATATTGGAAAGTATCGAACGGTTGGATCTGCTCGTCGGTGGGCAATTGCTGGTGGTTCCAGCCCCCGCCGAGCGCGCGGATGAGAGCAACGGAGGACTTTAGCAGATCGGCCTTGATTACAACGAGATCGATGCGTGCCGCGAGCGTGTTAACCTGCGCGTAAATGAGTTCAAGGCTGGAAGCCAGACCACCCCTATAGAGCTCCATGGTCATGTTCTGTGTTTTGAAATTGGCCCCGACGGCGGCGTCTTGCCGATTGACTGCAACCGTCAGGCGGTTCGTCAAGCTCAAATTGTTCTCGACCTCGCGAAAGGCGTTGAGCACCGTCGAACGGTAGAGGTCTTCCGTCTCGCGATAGGCCGACCAGGATTGCTGCAATTGGGCGCGACGATACCCACCCTGGAAGACCGGGAGCGAAACGGCGGCGCCATAGGACCAGAAACTATTGGCCAGCTGTATCAGATCGGTACCCTCGTACCCGCCGCCGAGTCGGAACGACACATTGGGGAAAAAGGCGGCGCGGGCGATGCCGATGACGCGGTTCGCCTGCGCCATCCGGCGTTCCATACTCGCGATGTCGGGTCGACGCTCAAGCACAGTGGAGGGGATAGTTTGTGGAATCGTGAACTTTGCCACCCGAATGTCGTCGGCCGGATCCAGCTCGAAACTGGCCGGCGCCATATTGACGAGGATGGCGATCGCCTGTTCCGTCACTTGGCGTTGGCCTTGAATCTGGGCTAATTTTGTCTCAGTGCTGAACAGCAGAGATTCGACGCGAGCGACGTCGAGTGCCGACGCGATCTTGCCGGTGAACTGCCGCTCGACGAGCATGAGCGACTGTTTGTACAGCGTGATCGATTGATTATAGATCGACACTTGCGCGTCGTAACCGCGTAGCGTGAAATAATCCGCTGCAATCTCCGCTTGCAGGCTGAGGCGCGCGAGCCCATAGTCAGCAGCGCGCTCTTCGGCGCGGTAGATCTCAACACGCGTCGCATTGCGGAGTGCCGACCAGAAATCGGGCTCCCAGGCTGCGATTCCTCCAAGTGACATGGTGTTTTGTTGAATGGGACTATCCGGCGCACGAAATAGTGTGTCGGGGGATTGCCTATTGCGAGAGGCACCGAACCCCAGGCCGATCTGAGGAATGTACTGCGACCGGGCCTTCATCATCACATCGCGGGCCTGAACGAAGCGCTCCGCGGCCGCTTGCAGATCCGGATTCGCCGCCATGGCCTGCTCGATGAGCCTATTCAGCACCGGATCGTCGTACAGTTTCCACCAATCCGGACGGAGTTCGCTATCGGCTGGCTTCGCCTCCACAAAGGGACTCGACCCACGCCATGAGGCTGGGACAACATATTGAGGTGAATCATACGGGGGCGACAAATCGACTGCTGGGAACCAATTGCAAGCCGGCAAGGTGAGCGCCAGCAACACGAAGGTGGCGCACCGCACCGCGGCGAGACTGGCACGCGACACCTCCGCTCTCGATCGTAAGGGCTCGCCCGTCACTTGGACGTGACTTTCGTGGTAGGTGACTCTTTTGGCGAAGGTTCATCTGTAAGCTCATATCCAGGTGCGGGCGTGACGATGACCACCTTGTCGCCTTCTAGCAACGCGGCGCTTGGGTTATTGATAATACGGTCGCTTGAGGAAATCCCTTCTGTCACCTCGATGGCATTGTCGAGGACTCTGCTCATGACGATTGGTTTGAAATGCACGTGGTCGTCCTCACTTACCAGGGCTATTTGCGCTCCGTGCTCCTGGAAGACCAACGAAGTGGTTGGAATAGTGAGAACGTTCCTGTCGACCGGAGCCGTGATATGGACTGTTGCGTAGGAGCCGGGCCAAAGCGCCCCGTCCGCGTTGTCAATCGTGAAGATCGTGACAGCTGTACGCGTGCTGACGTCGAACCCACGAGCGACGGTCAGAAACGTGGCTGTGAAATGACGATTGGGCAATTGTGGCACTGTCACGTCGGCTGTCAGGCCTGGCTGGAGAAAGGGTCCGAACGCCTCAGGCACGCTGACGAAGAGGCGCATCTTACTGACGTCAGCCACGGTAAAGAGGTCCCTGATTGCGCCAGAGCCACCTTCAGAGCTACTGTCTTTATTGACGTAGTTCCCGACGTTGATGTTGCGCACGGTCACCACACCGTCATAGGGCGCGACGATCGTCTTGAAGTGGATCAGCGCCTCGAAATTCTTGACGTTCTGCTCCGATGCGTTGACTCTCGCCGCTTGGGCTTTCGCCTCTTGAACCTGCACCGAGATCGCCTGTTCCGAGACCGCCTGGTGCTTGCGCATCGCCACGTAACGTTTCGCGGTCAGTTCAGCCAGTACATTCTTGGCACGCTCGGTTTCCAAATCTGCCTTGGCTTGGGCATATTGGGCGTCGAGAGCCGGGGCGTTGATTTCAGCAAGGACGTCGCCCTTCTTCACCAGCGCGCCGTAATCCTTGTACCACATCTTCACATAGCCGGAGACCTGCGCGTAAATCTGCGCCTCATACCAGCCTTGAATACTGCCGGGCAGCGTAATCGTCTCCTCCGGCGGCAACAGCTTTGGGGTGATCACGGCCACCCTCTGGATGGAGTGGTCAAGAGTGTTCTCTTGCAGAACTGCCGAAGCGATTCCGCCTTCATAGTAACGGTAGCTGAAATACACTACGCATACGACAATTGCCAGAATGGCCAGGCCTTTCCCACGCAGGCTATTCATATCAAACATGCTCCTCTTGGCGAGCGGTTCGCCTGTTGTAGATCATGGCGTACATGCAGGGCACAAAATACAGGGTAAACAGGGTGGCGATCAGTAAGCCGCCCATGACGGCGCGACCCAGTGGCGCATTCTGAGAGTTCGCCATCGACATCGGAAGCATGCCGATGATCATGGCCGCGGCGGTCATGAGCACCGGTCGGATCCGAGCCGTTCCGGCCTCCATCGCGGCCCGTATCGCGTCGCCATGGACGGCGATCCGCTCGCGGGCGTAGGACACGAGCAGGATCGAATTGGCCGTCGCCGCGCCCATCGTCATGATCGCGCCCATCAGCGCCGGCACTGAGATGTTCGTATGGGTGACGAACAATGCTACTGCGATGCCCGCCAGCGCGCCGGGCAAGGCCGTAATGATGATGAAGGGATCGAGCCAGGATTGAAAGTTGACGACGAGCAGCAGATACACCAGCACGACCGCGGCGATGAGACCGAAGAGCATTTCACGAAGTGCGGCGCGCATCACTTCGGCTTGGCCGCGAATTTCGATCGTCGCCCCCCGGGGGAGCTCCGACTCCATGCTGTGGATGACCTGCTCGGTCTCTTCCAGGACGGAGTTGAGGTCGCGTCCTTCGGCGGCCACGTAGACGTCGATAAGCGGCATGATATTTCCATGCGTGACCGCACCGGGCGTGCCAATGGCTGAAATCTTCGCCAAATTGCCGAGGAGCTGCACATTTCTCACACCGTCCGAGGATTCGGTCTCCTCCCGACTAACCGGGACGATCATAAGGTCTTTGATGCTCGTGAGCTGCGCCTGCGGCGTGTAGACATTGATCCGGTAGGACATGCCGGTCTTGCGATCAAGCCAGTATTTCTGATCGATCTGTTGGCTGCCGGTGGTGGTCACGAGCACGTTGTTGCCGAAGTCCGTCTGCTTCAGGTTCATGCCGAGCGCGAACCTACGGTCGGATTCTGCGAGCAGGGTTGGCATGCCCATCGGCTGCTGAACCACCACGTCGCTGGAGCCGGGGATCTGTCGCAACTTGCCAGCCAATTTACGGGCGAACTCATGGTTGGCATAGAGATCCGGGCCGTTAATCTGCACGTCGATCGGCGAAAGAGAGCCAAAGTTCAGAATTCTCGCGGTAAGATCGGCCGGCTGGAATGTGAATTCGGTCCCCGGATAGCGCTCTTTCAACCCCTTACGGAGAGCGTCTCGGTACTCCCACACCGGCGACTTGTCACTCTTCAACGCGATCGTGAGGTCGCAATCCTGGGTGCCGACCGTCGGCGTCGGAATGAAGGCGAGGTTATGCGCCCCGACCGGTATGCCGCAATTGCTCACGATGTCTGCGACCTGGCCGGGTAGAATCCGTTCGACGTCCTTCGCGACCAGGGACGTGATACGCGCGGCAGCCTCGATGCGCGTGCCGAGCGGCGCTCGCATGTGCATCTGCAAGATCCCTGACCGGATCTCGGGGAAAAACTCGCGCCCGTTGAAATAAAAGAGGACGAGGGAGCCTGCCGCAATTGTGAAGGAGACGACGACGAAAGGGACACGATGGGCGATCGCCTGTTCGAGCTGCGCATTGTAGCCTTCACGAAACTGATCGAAGCGTTGTTGGAACCCCAGTTGGAAGCGGGTAAAGATATTCTTCGACGGTTCCGCTTCGGGCTGTCCGCCGTGAGCGGGCGTGTGGTGAGCCTTCAGAATATACTTCGCCATGGTGGGCACTAGCGTGTACGTCAGGATAAATGAGGCGACCATCGCGAAGATGACCGCCTCTGCCATCGGCGGGAACACCCAGCCGGAGAGCCCGCTCAGATGGAACAGTGGGACCCACACGACCGTGATGGCGAGCGTGGCGACGAACACCGGGAGAACGATTTGATTCGCGGCGTCGAT
>JANYBU010000302.1 GCA_025360665.1 Nitrospira sp. | reverse complement strand
ACACATGTCTACAGATATTGTCGGTCTCAGTTTTCGAGAAAACCCCGCTTTCATGCGCCCTGCAGCTCGATGACCCTCGAACCGAACCACCAGTAGACGCCAACCAATTGATTTTGTTCAACCTTTAACCGGACACCTGTGTTGCCCGGATACAACTAACTTCATGTTTCCCATCATTTCTTCTTTCATCGATGGACTCGACACAGTATCCCCGCACCAATTTGGTTTTGTACGTTCGAGCCCGTTGGTCTATTAAGGGAACTGTTGGAAAGTCAGCGGGCTGGAAAACAAATGCATAAGTCTGGGGAGGTGAATATGAAAGTCAGCCGTCGGTTCGTCATCTATTTCGCAATGGTCAGTCTGTGGCTTGTTTTCTCCCTTGATGTCGGTGTGGTACGAGCGGACAATGCGCAAGACCGCACCGTGCTTCTTAGGCTCTTGTCAGGTTATGAATACATGCCTACCAGGGAGGCACTGGACAAGCAATTTGGTGAACGCGCTGCTGCCGTGCTTATTGAAGTCTTGAACAACAAAGTAGACTCCGATATTCGGGCTGCACATCGTCGTCGCGCGTTGAAACTTCTTGGATTGTATGACTGTCAACAGTTTCCCGAGGTGATGAGTTTTCTCCTCAACTACATCGGGAGCCCCTCAAACAGTGAACAGTCCAGACATGCTGCGATGACCTCATTGGGACAGGCCTGCAAAGAAGAGGCAATCCCACAACTAAGTCAGCACTTATCCAGTGACAATGCCTGGCTCCGAGAGGGAGCGATAAAGGGATTGGAAGCCACGGGTAGCCCATCCGCTCTATCTAAACTAGAAGGTGCACTGACTCAGGAACATGAGCCGAAGTTTCAGGAGAGAATAAATCAGGCCATAGACAGATTAAAAGAAAATCCACGCCCTACGCCTGAGCCTTGAGGTTAGCAGAACTATGAGGTCGGGTCTTGCAATCCAACATCGGATCGCGGCGGCGCGGGAAGCCGATCATCGCGGCAAGAGGTCAGGCGTGTGTGATATCGCGCGGGCCACATCATCGCGGAGATGTTGTTTTTGAGGAAGATTCGACGCGTCGTCAGTTTGTTGGGGGATCAACTCATAACGGTCGGTGGCTCCATTGTCTTGCGCAGGTAAGAGGCGGAACAGGCTCATGGTGTTCCTGCCATTGGAGATGTGATCGACTGAGTCGGCTAATGGTTCGGCCTTGATGCGTGAGTGGCGTCCTGCTCACGCATCCTCTTTTGCAAACTCTCTGTGACTCCTTCTGGCCCTCGCCTTCTTCGACCCTTGCAAGCCCATTATCAGCCACTTATAATGCGCCAGGAGCCTGTCCGACATTGTCTTCGTGACGAAGCGAAGGAGGTGGCGGCAGATGCACGACCGCAGGCCACGAGAAACCGGAGGCGTATTCACTGGAATACGTTGAGGATTTGTCGGGGCCGAGAACAAAGCAGATGCCTGTGCATCGTTCGCCGTAGTAGAACGGTCAATGTCGGACAGGCTCCTAACGCTGTTCAATCTTTTCTTTAACTGTCTGGAGGAACCTCAGAGCCCATGAGTGAACGAACATTAGCCATCATCAAGCCGGATGCCGTAAAGAAACACGCGATTGGCGATATTATTGCCCGCTATGAAAAGGCCGGTCTGAAGCCAGTGGCCATACGCATGATGCAGTTCTCAAAATCGACGGCCGAGGGGTTTTATGCTGTGCACAAAGCCCGTCCGTTTTTCGATAGTCTCTGCACGTTCATGGTGTCGGGTCCGGTCGTGGTGCTGGTGCTGCAAGGCGACAATGCGATCAAGAAGAATCGGGAGCTGATGGGTGCAACCGATCCGGCCAAGGCAGAGGCGGGCACGATTCGCAAGGCCCATGGGGCGAATATCGAATTTAACGCGGTGCATGGGTCCGATTCGCCGGAGACCTCCACGTTCGAGATTGGATATTTCTTTCCTCAAATGGAACTTGTTGGGTAGGGACGCCTGTCGGTTAACAGGATGCTGAAAAAGTCCGCCAGCATAAGAAGACCGTTGTTTGGTTTGTCTGGTCTGTCTGGTTTTTTGGTTGAACGAAACTAACCAGATGAACCAGATCAACCAGATAAACAAAACAAACCAGATAGACCAGACAGACTGCGTTTACTAGGCGTGAATGGTCGTGGTTGTTTCCGTTCATCGTTGGCCGGATGCCGTGAGATGGATTGCCTGTGGGCTGCTCTTGGTCCTTCCGGGGTGCGCTGCTCTGGCACCCCGGTTTCCTCCTTCGATGCCGCCTGCCGCGTCGGGTGTCGATCCAGGGCTGGACGCTCAGACGCGGCTCCTTGAGTCCGCCTATCGTGCCTATGTGCAAGCGCGCTATCCGCTCGCGAGCGCACTCCTTCAACGATTTGTCGATTCCAATCCCGATTCTCCCAGGCTGAGTGAAGCTCGTTGGTGGCTCGCGCGCTCGTATGAGGAGAGCGGGGACCTCCCCTCCGCATTGTCTGCCTATCGCGCCCTGGTCGCAGAGGTACCGCGATCCACCCCGCTCGCCGGCAGTTATGAGGTTTACGCTCTTAATCGGCTGGATGCCTTTCGCCGGAGTCTCGGCCCATCGTCCCTGTTGGAACGGCGGCAGATTGCGCTCTGGCTGACGAATGCGGACTGGCTCACGATTTCCGATGTCGGACTATGGATTGAGCAGCTCGCTGACGCAGGAGTGACAGTGTTGATTGTCGAGGCGGGATCTATTCCTCGTGAGATGGTACGGCCAGGCCCTATAGGGGTGTACTTTCAGACGTCAAAGGTCCCAGTCGTCGAGGATCGTTTTACGGTGATCGTGCCGGCCGCCCATGCCAAAGGGATGGCGGTATTGGCGTCCCTCAATCTGCATGAGCCTGGGTGGATGACGGTGAATCCGGAATGGGGCACCGCCATGGCTAGCCTGACAGGCCAGGCATTCCAGCCGCTCGGTCATGTCGATGTGCTCCATCCTGATTATCAGCGTCTCGTCAGTGAGGTTGCACAGGATTTATTGCGGACGGACATCGATGGGCTGGTGCTTGAGGCCAGGAGGGCCAAGGGATTTGCCGAGGAATGGAGCCCGACGTCGCGACGGATGTTTGAAGGGCAATTTGGGTTTTCATTCGATAGCCACGATCAGTCTGTCTCACCAGACGCATGGCGCTGGGCCGGGTGGAAGACGAGGAGCTATCTTGGGTTTGTGGCACGACTCACTCAGCAGTTGCGACAGACGAGACCGGGACTTCTGGTCGCCGTTGTCGTGCATGAGCGTGCGGTCCTTTCCCCTATGGACGCCTTGACAGAGTATGGAGAAGACCTGCTTGAGACGAAGCAACGTGGGCTCCACCTGGTCGTCCAACCAGAGCCGGGTATGCCCGAACGATCAGATGACCAGGGGGCGGCGATGGAAACAGTGCGACAACGATTGGCGCCGACGGCTGGGGATGAACGACAGCTCTGGCTGGGTATGGCCCTAGCCGCATCGGATCAATCATCGCTGGTCACCGCCGTGAGAGCGGCACTCTCGACAAAAGTCGGGCAAGCTGGGACACATCTGCTGCTGATGAACGGGCCAGCGATTCCTTGACAAAGAGGCGTCGGACCACTACGATTCCGCGATAAAAATATGCAGGTTGAGGCTAAGGCTTAGGTTGAGTCGCTACAGGAGGCTCTCGGCTTTTACTTGACCTTAACCTCAACCTTCTCCAAAGGGGAGCGCGCATGATTCTGAAAGACCTCCGGTACCACCAAGAGCATGAATGGGTGCGCGTGAGCGGCACGCAGGCCACGGTTGGTATCAGTCATTTTGCCCAGGATGCGTTGGGCGATATCGTCTTCATCGATATGCCTAAGCCTGGCGCCGTCGTCAAGGCCGGGCAGCAGATCGGTGAGGTAGAATCGACGAAGACGACCTCCACGATCTACACGCCCGTGAGCGGCACAATTGCCAAGATTAATGCCGATTTGAAAGACCACCCGGAAGTGGTGAATTCCGATCCCTATGGCAAAGGCTGGATGGTGGTGATTGATCTCTCCAATGCCGGCGAAGTCGAGAAGCTGATGACGGCGGCGCAGTATGAAGCTTTTCTTGCCAGCCAGAAACATTGAATCATTGAACCATTGTGTGATTGGATCATTGATGAGTTCTCGCAATGAATCAATCGGCAATGAGCCGATGACTCAATGACTTCCCAAACATACATCGCCATTCTCGGCGCGGGACCTGGTGGGTATGTCGCCGCAATCAGGGCGGCCCAGCTTGGCGCCCGCGTGACCGTCATCGAGTCCCACGCGCTCGGTGGCGTCTGTTTGAATTGGGGCTGCATTCCCAGTAAGGCCCTCCTGTCGGTCGTCGAACTCGGCGACAAGGTCAAAAAAGCCGAGGACCTGGGTCTGCTCGTCCAAGGACTGGTCACGTACGATCTCGCTCGAATGGTCGCCCGAAAGAATGAGGTGGTGGCAACGCTCGTGAAGGGCATTGCTACGCTCTTCAAGGCGTGGAATATCGAGCATGTGCAGGGAACCGGATCGCTCAGAAATCGGCAGATGGTCACGGTGACCGCAGCCGATGGCGCGATGCGGGACATTCAGGCTGATGCGATCGTGATTGCCACCGGGTCGTCCTGGCCGAACCTGCCGCAGTTTCCGATCGACGGACAGCAGCTGCTCACCAGCCAGCATCTCTTGGACCTCGATCGCATTCCTGCCAGTCTGCTGATTGTCGGTGGCGGTGTCGAAGGATGCGAGTTCGCGGCGCTCTATAGCGGTCTAGGGACGGATGTCACGATGGTTGAATTGATGGCGCGCGTGCTTCCTCTGGAGGATGAGGACATCTCATCGACGACGGCGCGCGAGCTGAAGAAACGCGGCGTGACGGTCCTGACCGGGACCACCGTCGAAAGACTGGAGCGGTCACCCGTGGCCATCACCGCGCATCTCAAAGATGGCACGCAGGTGACGGCTGAGAAGCTGTTGGTGTCCGTGGGGCGAGGCTTGAATAGTAAAAATATTGGCCTGGAGCAGGTAGGGGTGCAGACGGGACGGCGAGGGGAGATCCTCGTCAATGAGCGGATGGAAACCACTGTGCCAGGGATCTATGCAATCGGCGACGTGGTCGGCAAAGCCATGCTCGCGCATGTGGCCTCGGCGCAGGGGAAAGTCGCGGTTGAGAATATTATGGGGCATGAGGCGATGGTCCGCTATGATGTCATCCCTGCCGGAATTTTTACCCTGCCGGAGATCGGTCGCGTGGGCTTGACGGAACAGCAAGCCCGTGAACGAGTCCAGGCTGCCGGGCAGAATCCAGACGTCGCACTCAAGGTGGGACGTTTTCGATATGCCGGGTTGGGGAAGGCGCAAGCAACGGGGGATACGACAGGCTTGTTCAAGGTCATTGCTGAATCACCGAGCGGAAAAATTCTAGGCGTGCATATCGTGGGAGCCCACGCAGCCGATCTGGTGCATGAAGCGGCCTTGGCGATGCAAGTCGGCGCGACGGTGACGCAAATGGCGGAGATGATCCATGCCCATCCGACGCTGGCCGAAGGCCTGATGGAAGCGGCTGAAGATGTCGAGGGGAAGGCGATTCACCAGGCGCGAAAGCGGACGCAATAATGTGGCAATCGCTCCTCCTCAAGCTCGGGATGTTCGCGGCGACCATGGGAGTCGTGTTCTGGATCGGGTGGACCCTGCCGACTTCATTCGACCGAGCGCGAGATCTTGCCGCTAACTCGTCTGAGGGAGCGCAGGCTGAGATGGCTTCCGGCAGTGGACGCGCCATCGCGGTGAGTCCATCTCCTGTCGCCTTGTTGTCTGATCAGCCATCCACAGCTGCTGCTCCGAAACGATCTCACCAGGGTTCCCTCGATGTGAACCGGGCGACGGAACAGGATTTTGACGCGCTGCCGGGGATCGGTCCCCGATTGGCCGAACGGATCACGAAGTATCGGCAGTCGGTGGGGGCCTTTCACTCTCTCGATGAATTGCGAGCGGTCAAAGGGATCGGGAAAAAGAAGTTTGAGCGGATCCGTTCATTGGTCACGGTCACGCCGGATGCCGGACTTTCAGACAGACGGAAGAAGACAACATGAGCGAACTCTCCCGTCAACTCGACTTGATCCTCCGCGGAGTCGTGGAGGTGATTCAGCGGGCCGAACTTGAATCGAAGCTGACGCGTTCCTTGAAAGAGAACCGGCCGCTGCGCGTGAAAGCCGGCTTCGATCCGACCGCGCCGGATCTGCATTTGGGCCATACGGTCTTGATCCACAAGCTCAAGCACTTTCAGGAACTGGGACATCACGTCATCTTCTTGATCGGCGATTTCACCGGCATGATCGGCGATCCGACCGGCCAATCGGAGACGCGCGTCGCGCTCTCGAAGGAGAAGGTGTTGGAGAATGCCAAAACCTACGAACGGCAGATCTTCAAGATTCTCGATCCTGCGAAGACCCTGGTGGAGTTCAACAGCCGGTGGATGAGTACGATGACCGCGGAAGGATTGATCCACCTGAGTGCGCATAGCAGTGTTGCGCGGATGCTCGAACGGGATGATTTTCATAAGCGCTATCATGAGCAGAAGCCGATCAGTATCCATGAGTTCATGTATCCCCTCGTGCAGGGCTACGATTCTGTGGCGCTCAAGTCCGATATCGAACTGGGCGGCACCGATCAGAAGTTCAATCTGCTGATGGGGCGTGAGCTGCAACGGGATTATGGGCAGGAACCGCAAGTCGTGATCACGATGCCGTTGCTCGAAGGGACAGACGGTGTGAAGAAGATGAGTAAGAGTCAGGGGAACTACATCGCATTGGAAGATACGCCGAACGACATGTTCGGGAAGCTCATGTCGATCAGTGATGTGCTGATGTTCCGATACTACGAGCTGCTCACGACGGAGGATTTGGCTGGAGTCAAGGCCGCTCATCCGATGGAGGCGAAGCAAACACTCGCAGCGCTGATCGTCGCTCGGTATCACGGGGCGGAAGCCGGTCAGCAGGCGAGAGTGGCCTTCCAGCAAAAATTCCAGGAGCGGGAATTTCCCTCTGAGCCGGATGTACTGCTGACATTGCGTGTAGGGGATATGATCGGGATTGACCTCCACGAAGACAGCGATATTCGACTTCCTGACCTAGTAGAAAAGACCAAGCTAGTTCCAAGCAAAAGCGAAGCGAGACGGCTGATTATCCAAGGCGGGATTGAGGTTGACGAAAAGAAAGAATCTGATCCCAATAAACTAATTACTTTCAAGGTAAATCAGCGGAGGCGGCTTAAGATTGGTCGAAGAAAATTTGCGATTGTGGAGTTTAGGCCCGAAGCTGAGAGCTGAAGTCTTTCTTGACTTGAATTGGATGCCAGCGTAGGATTCGACTCAGCGAGCGGGCGTAGCTCAGTGGTAGAGTCCTTGCTTCCCAAGCAAGTTGTCGTGGGTTCAAATCCCATCGCCCGCTCCAAATCAAGACGTGAAATGTTAGGCGTGAAACGTCACGCGTAAGAGATGGAGGACTTGAGAGGCATGCGCTTCCAAGTCCTTTTTTTATATCTCATGGAGGAGCCGCCCAAAGCCAAAGAGCTATGCGGACCCGACGCATAATCTCTGCGGGAGATTGCGATGAAGCGGCAGCACGGGCGATAGCCTTGTGCGTTGTAGAAAGGATGCATAGTGAGCCGATGGAATTTGGGGTTCTTGGTTTTCGTAACGTTTGTCGGAAGCATCATCGGTGGGGCATTAAGTGGGTGGTGGCTGGCGCCTTCAGCAGCCAGGGCGCAGAAAACCCATGGGGTGAATGCTGAAGAGTTTCTCTTGCTGGATACGAGTGGAAAGGCGCGAGCCGGATTAGGTCTCGATAAAAATGGCGAAGTGGGTCTGGTGCTGACGAGCCGCGATGGGAATCGGACGCTGGCCCTCTCTCCCGATGATCGGTTTGCCGTGAAACTGTCCGATCAGAGTGGCCGCGTCTTGTGGTCGGCCCCGTAGCAGGCTGCTGAAAAAGTCCGCCAGCCTGGAAACGCTGAACGGTGAGCGATGAACCATGAACAAGGAGACGATTGTCACCTCAGCGCTCTGCGTTCATCGTTCAAAGTTCAGTCGTTCGCTCGCTGCGGCCTACTAAACGGCTTTTTGGACTTTGCCGCTGCGGAGACAGCGTGTGCAGACCCGAATGCGTTTAGGCTGACCGTCGATCAGAGCCCGGACTGGTTGGAGATTGGGCTTGAAGACCCGCTTGGTCTTGTTATTGGCGTGACTGACGTTATTACCGGATTGGCGACGTTTGCTACAGAGATCACATGTAAATGCCACGGGTGCACTCCTTCATCTAGTCGAATCGATACAAGATTGCGGAAAGGAAAATGTACCATAGGGCCATTGGTCTTGACAAGCAGGTTTGATGGGGTAGGCCGTCGTAGCATGGGAACGTCAGGCCTGCGGAAGGGTGACTTACGATGACGGGAATCGATCTACTAGGGTTTGCGGCAGGGACGTTCACCACCTGTGCTTTCTGGCCCCAGCTGCAGAAGACGTGGTCCACGAAATCTGCGGGCGATGTATCGCTGGGCATGCTGGCCATATTCTCGTCCGGCGTCTGCCTTTGGTTTCTGTATGGACTGGTCCTCCATGCCTGGCCGATTATTCTGACCAATGCCGTCACGTTGCTTCTGACGGGGGCGATTCTGGTGCTCAAGCTGCGCTATCGAGGCCAGTAGGATGCTGAAAAAGTCCGCCAGCGCCACAAGACCGTGGCGCGTGACATGCGAGAAAGGCGCGAACCGAAGTTCGAAGTTCCGGAAACCTCGAACTTCGGACCTCGAACCCTCGCTCGTCTCGCCCATCTCGCTCGGTTATCCTGCGGAGTGATATCCTGCTGCCGTGATGGGCTAGTGGCGGATAGAGTGGCGGGATGGCGCTGCTGCCTGCGAATCTTTAGGCCCGGGCGCGAGGGAGACAATAGCAGGCACGCTGATATCGAAGCTCGCGTCACCCCCATCGTCGTACCGGTCTTTTCCCACGCTATAGATCTTCTGTTGGGTAGGGCTCCACAACATCGGTAATCCGCTAAAGGGATCGTAGTAGGACGAGCCGACTTGAGCGAGTCGATTCGGCACGGTGGTCTGTGCGCTTGGGCGACGCAAGGCAACCTGCAGCGCGGCAAGTCGCAGCCTGGCATCCGTTTCCCTCAATTGATAGTGGAAGGGATCCCAGTCCGGTTCGAAGGGGGTTGGACTGATGAGGCTTTCCACGATGCCTTGGCGAGCGGTACCTGTCAGTTCGTGAAGCTTTGGCAAGGTGCTCTGTCCTGCTTCTGTTGCATGCATCATCGCCTGGTAGTACGTCGCATACATTTCCCAGGTCTCTCGCGTCTGTAATGGGATTCCAAGGAATGAGCGTTCGTGAGGATGCGCGATCTGGCGAAAGGCCTGTTCAGGAAGTCGGGCAGTGCTCGCCAACCACTGTTCCTGTGCATTGAGGGATTCAGGTTGTCTCTCCCTGGTGAGATCACCTGCATGATCGCCTTGGACGCCAAGTGTGAATTGATGTTGAAGAGGCCAGCGTAGCGAGGATTCTGCTGCGGTGAGTGGGGGGGCAATGTTGATGGTCATCGCCAATACAGTCTTGTTGACGACGGGTTGCGATAATAACGTCGAGAGTAGGCGGAGATCGTCGGTGATGACGATTTGCGCCATGACTTTGGTGGCGATGGTCGTCGCGTCTCGAAGCACGTTTCGCCACATGTGCATATCTTGCGTTAGTCGCTGCATGCCCAGGGCTGTCTGGCGAGAAAATCCGTCAGCGACATAGAGGCGGTGTGCGACGAATATTTCCACAATGCGAGGTGTGGCGCGGTGTCCGAATCCCATATCTTCGAAAGGCATCGAGAGCCAGCGCTCGTACCGTGCTAATAAGGCGCGGTTGCGACCGGTCACAGTCTGGAGCCGTGCGGTCGTATTCCGGAACTCATTCGCTGGATTCTCGGAGTTCCATGACGGAAGGATCTCTTCCAGAGGGAGATCAATCTGTAATTCCGAGCGCCCCGGTTTGCCGTAGTTGAATTCGCTAGCGCCTTGGGCCGGAGTGGTTTCCATCCACATCTCATAACCCACCTTGGCTGGATCGAGAGAAGCAGCTGCAGCAAAGCCAAGGAGATAGAAGTAGCCATTCTCATAGGGGTCGACAAGACGGTGCTGCGGTGGCTCTAGGAGTCGGGTGAAGGTGGCGCTGGGAGGTTGTCCCTTTGAAGACCAGATGAGGCTCGATACCTGGAAGAAGGCCCAGAGGAGGACGATGCCAATGATCAGGTGTTTCATAGATACGTACGTAGACGTTGCATGGTGGGTCTCCCATTCACGTGAGCTTATATCCTCTTCGCGAGAGTCATCACCATACAGGTGAGCAAAGCCTATGCCGGGAGGAGATCTGGAGAACCTCGGTCTTTCGCACTGTTTGCCAGTGGATATGAACCGCCTACCTGGCAGAACCTGAGCAGGGAAGGGGCCGACGGACATTAATGAACTTGACAACCTTCTTCCTTCTCTCCTAAAGTGCCCTCCACATTGTGACTCCTGGGTAAGGGAAGAGGGTGCAAATCCCTCGCGGTCCCGCCGCTGTAAATGGGGACGAAACCCGTGAATGCCACTGTC
>JANYBU010000289.1 GCA_025360665.1 Nitrospira sp. | reverse complement strand
CTTCCCGTCGGTGGGCGAATAATAGTACACGCTGTACTTCGTCGTGAGATTCTTCTGGTCTTGGGTCACCGCGCTCTCTTCCACATTAATCGTAAAGGCGAAGGGGGTCATGCCGGGATGCGCCATGGTGCGATTAATCTGAGTGATGCGATGGTCTTTGACGCGATAAAACGAATTCGACCCATGAATGATCAGTTTCGTCCCGAATGGGTGACCGTCCTCTTCCATCGTCAATGAGTATTTACCATCCGACTCCTCGAAGGTTCTTGGGCCACGGTGCACCGCGATCATGCCGAGCTGTTCTTGCACCCACTTCTGCACGTCGGCCTCTCCCAGTTGGACCGATACTTCACGAGGGCCTTTCACCATGACGGGGCCGCTGGTTTCTTTGCCGTTCACATTTACGGTCAGATCGGCTGTGAACCCCGTAAAGTCTTTCTGCCAGCGCGAGGTCTTTTCGAAGGCTTGCCGGAGTATTTCGCGGGCCTTCGGATCATCGGCGACGGTGGGCTGATCCTGTTTCTGATGTTCCATCGGGTAGTCTCCTTCGTGAATCACGTTGCTAAATGAGTGGTGCATTATACGCTTGGGGTGAAAGGTGCCACAAGCGCTCGTACGCGTGTGATGGCTATGCTTAGTGTGACAGACACGATGTGCAGGCTCTGACTTCGCCTGGCTCGCTCCTTCCGATAGACCCGCCCGCCTTGCGCAACCGTCTCGCAAAAGCGCTAGAAAACATTGAACATTTCGGATATACTGCGCCCCGCAAGAGTACGGTACTCACCTAGAATAGAAAGGACGGACATGGAACGACGGGCTGCTTCCCATACTGAAGAAGAAGAGATGAACCATCGCCGCCGGTTGTTGAACGCCGCGAAAAAAGGCGATCAGAAGGCCATTGGCAAGCTGTTAGAGCTCTATCAAGTGCGGATCTACAGTGGTGACATGGTGACGAAAATGAATAAGACGTCTGCGACACATAAACTTCAGGCTCAGCTCGCTGAAGGAAAGCCTGTGAAGGGCGGGTCGGGGAGTCATAGTAAGAAGTCTGCGCCTGCCAAACGCTCTCCGGCAAAAGGCGCTCCTGCCGAAGCTGCAATCCCTCCTGCCACATCGAAGGGCAAGCCAAAACCTCAGCCGGACAAGACTGCTCCAGGGAAACGTAAGAAATAGCCTGGCTGCGACTATTGCACGGCTACCCGTAGTCCCCCACCTCCAAGATTTGCGGCGATCTCTTCCGCTTCTGCCAGCGTGCCTGTGAACACGATGGTCTCCCCATCATGGTCGATCTTCCATGCAAGCTCAAAGGCTTTCGTGGAGTTCATGCCTGGAATGTAGTGGCAAAAGAGTGCAATGACTTGCTCATAGGTATGACAGTCGCAGTTGAACACGATCACACGCGCATCAATCCCAGCACCTGTGTCGGTGCTGGTGATCTCAGTCGGGACAGGAGGGGCGAAGGGAAGGTTCGTGCCGGCCATGGGGATGAATTCTAGCAGACTTGACTGGAACTTTTAATAGCCTACCCGAATGAGCAGATGGTTGGTTCTTGGCCAATTCTCTCGGATACAGGATTGCGCATAGAGAGAGAAGTGAGCGGGAGAGTCTGTGACCGGCTGAAGCTGGTGTGCCAGCGTGAGGGTCTGCGTGTAGACGAGTGCGGCGGATGTCTTTACGAGGGCGACCCCATACTCACAGTGGTAGCCTTCTTCCAGGCTGAGACGTGTCATCGACAGCGCTCTTATTTGATCGAGGGTGTAGGCGCGTTGTCTAAACGAATCGTCCATGAGGCGTAAGAGTGCGGCGGGGCCTGGCACGAGACTGTTTCCAATGCGAAGACTGTGGGACGGTTCGAATAGCCCACGTTGGAGGCGACGATTTTGGCAAAGCGCCGTATGAAAACGCGCGCGCCATAGCGGGTCTTTTAAGTCGCGATCGATGGCGGCTGCCACAGGAGGTGGAAGCGGTCCACTGACGTCATAGCCTTGCACAAGGCGCTTGGACTCGATGAGATCGGGAAAATTCATGCCCATCCGGTCTTGGAACGCTGTCATCCCGGACATGGGGGTCAATTGCAGCGCCATGAAATCACGAAAATGGATTGTGGCAAAGCGCATCAGGATACGAGTTAAAGTTTCTGAGTGACAGAGATGAAAGGGGTAGAACAGGGCGTGGGGTGCTCGGGGTCGATTCATCGACAAAGTTTCACCAGCATGTTAGGGTTTGCCTGTGCGATATCTCTTCACGTCTTGGCTTGATTACCTGCTCATTTTTGTTCCGGCGACGGTCGCGCTCGAAGTCCTTCGAGCCGACCCGCTGTTGGTCTTTATCTCGGCTGGACTTGCCATTATTCCGTTGGCGGGTCTATTGGGCCGTGCCACCGAGCATTTGACGACCCATGTTGGCGCCGGTATCGGTGCGCTGCTCAATGCATCGCTCGGCAATGCCGCAGAGTTAATTATCGCACTGGTCGCTCTGCGCGCAGGCCTGCACGATGTCGTTAAAGCGTCTCTCACCGGGTCTATCCTGGGCAACATCTTACTCGTACTTGGCGTGTCTATGTTTGCCGGCGGGATAAAATACGAGCGGCAAAAATTTAATCGGACTGCTGCAGGAATGGGCGCCAGTCTTCTGCTCCTGGCTGCTGTGGGGCTCATCGTTCCCGCTCTCTTCCATTTCACCGCTGCAGATCGTGGTGTCGCAATTGAACGAGAGTTGAGTCTCATCATTTCATTCATACTATTCGCTATTTATATCGCAAGCCTTTTGTTTACCTTGAAGACTCATCGCCATCTCTTTGCTGGAGAGGCCCATGATGCCTCGGACCTCGGAGAACAACCCTGGACCAAACGCGCTTCGATTATCGTGCTCACCGTGGTGACCTGTCTCGTGGCCGTGATGAGCGAGATGTTGGTCGGAGCGTTGGAGTCGGCTTCGCACCAATTGGGGCTCACACAAGTCTTCGTCGGCGTCATTCTCGTCGCCCTCGTGGGCAATGCCGCCGAACACTCCACGGCAGTGATGGTAGCCATGAAAAACAAGATGGATCTCGCCTACGGTATTGCGGTCGGGTCTAGTCTGCAAATTGCGTTACTTGTGGCCCCATTGCTTGTCTTTGCCAGTTATTTCTTCGGAGCCCCGTTGGATCTGATCTTCACACCGTTCGAAGTCGCCGCGGTGACGGTCTCAGTCCTGATTGTGGGCTTTGTGGCGATGGACGGAGAGTCGAACTGGATGGAAGGTGTGATGTTAGTAGGAGTCTATCTTATGCTTGCGATCGCCTTCTTCTTTCTGCCAGCCTGACAGGATGCTGAAAAAAAACCGCCAGCGCTCACATCTACACCGTGATCTTCGGAATGGTGCTGGTGCAGGAGCATCCTGCTAGACTTTATCCATGTCGATGACTTCCGTGGCCTCCCACAGATTCTTCAGCTCGGCATCTGCCAGCGCCTTCACCCGATCTTCTTCTGTCTCTTCGCCGAACTGAACCGCTTGTGTCGGCACAGTTTTCTCTTTCTCGGATGGAGACGAATCTGTCTCTGGCGGCGACTGCTGTCTTCTTCGCTTCTTGGCAGGATCCATATTGATGGGCATGCCACCTCCGACGTGATCTGCATTCAGTTTCCACCTGACCTACGGAAAAAGTCAATGGAGTGCAGTTATCGTCAGCGGCCATGGGCCGTGACGCGTGAAGCGCGAGATGGGCGCGATCCGAAGTTCGAAGTTCAGGGTTCGAAGTTCCCAAAACCTCGAACTTCGGACCTCGAACCCTCGCTCGTCCCGCATGTCTCGCGCGGCGGTTTCCGCATCCTTCTAATACAACTGACCGGCGATGGTGTCGGCCTGAAGGCGGCCTCGTGCCGATAGTCTGCTGCGCACACCGTCTTCTTCGATCAACTGTTGCGCGAGTAACTGTGCTGTGACTGCCGCATGCCCATAGTTTGCGGCATGCTGATGAAGATAGTGTGAGGGGATTCCTCGAGTCAGGCGTAACCCAAAAATCACGGCGTCGCGGAGTTGTTCCTCCTCCGAGAGCCTGGTGCGATCTTCAATAGGGATGCGGCTTGCCGCGAGTGATGTGTCGTAGGCCTCAAGGTCGGCGACGTTGCCGAATCTTGTCCCATCCAGATAGGACTGTGCGCTCGGGCCCAATCCGAGGTATTCGCCATTGGTCCAATAGAGCAGATTGTGCCGGCAGGTATATCCTGGTTTGGCATAGTTCGACACCTCATACCGCTCATAGCCGTTGTCGCCGAGTATCCGTTGCGCGGCCTCGTCCATTTCAATCTGAAGACTTTCATCCGGAGCTGGACTCCGTTGGCGCTGGATGTTGGAGGCGAGCCTCGTATCTTCTTCGACCGTGATGGCATAGGCGGACAGGTGTGTGGGCGTCAGCGTGAGACACTGTGCGAGGGTCCGCTGCCAGCTCTCCAGGTTTTGGCCGGGGAGTCCATACATTAAATCGAGATTGATGTTTGTGAATCCGGCAGCCCTGGCCTGAGTCACTGCTACGGCGGTCTCATGGACGGCACCGGGCCGTCCGATCCGAGCAAGGTCGCCATCCTCCATCGATTCCGCGCCGAAACTCATGCGGGTCACGCCGGCTTGAAGCAGTTGTACGAGATCCTGCTCGGAGATCGTGGAGGGGTGTGCTTCAACGGTGATTTCACAGTCGGCAGCGAGGGTGAGATGCGTGCGAATCTCAGACAGGATCGCGATAAGCTGAGTCGCAGCGAGCACCGTTGGTGTGCCGCCACCAACATAGACGGATTGAATGGAGCGGCCTGGGGTTACATGTTGGTGTGCCGACAGTTCGATCTCATGAAGGAGCGATCGCACGAAGCTCTCGGCGCGGCCCTCGCGATAGATTTCGAGGTAGAAGGCGCAAAAGTCACAGCGCTGTCGGCAGAAGGGGATGTGAAGGTACAAACCAAGGGGAGGGGGTGTCATGTCGATAGGCTGAATCCTTGAGGTTTAGAAAAGTCCCGTGCGAGGACGATTTCAATTTCATCGGCAGGGGATTTCCCGCGATTACGCACATGCGTCTGCCAGGACTGGTGTTGACGCAATGATTCGAAGACCACCTTGAGCAGATCCGCCTTGATCCGCGCTTCCCACTCTCGTACCCAGGCATGGTGCTCCTCATCGCCTTCATAGTCGTCGGGAAACGAAGCCTCCAGGCTGAATCGGAGAGTAAAGGTTTTTTCTTCTTGGTACATACAGCTCCCGGTGGATTGCGAACTGGCCGGCTCGATTATATAATACCCCTCAGAATAAGGAGTACCATCCATGCCTATCTTCGAATATGTCTGCGGGGAATGCAATCATCGATTCGAGCTGTTGGTGTATGGCTCAACGCAAGCCGCCTGTCCAAAGTGCCGGGCCACGAAGCTGGAGAAACAAATCTCTTCGTTCGGGGTTGGTGGCACGGATGGATGGGTGCTGCCAGGCAATGGTGGAGGTGCCTGCGGGAGTTGCGGAGACCCGCGTGGTCCAGGCTCCTGCTCCACGAATTGACCATGGAGTCCGGCGACCAGGCTCTGCAGCGTGCGATTGCCACCATCTCTCAGTCCGACCCGCTTACTAAGCTGCTTGAACAAGTCAAGCTTGGCCGGATGAAACCTACCGATGCTGGACTGCGCGCCGTGACTGACTCGTGGATGGGCACCTACCAAAAGGTGATCGAGTCTGGTGGACTCACTAGGCAGGCCTTGCGCCGCATCAATCCACATCCTCGCGTGGCAATGTTGATCGAATCCGGAGTATTGACCGGTGAGCAGCGGGCGGTCGTCACCCTCCGCGCGAGTTTTGAGCGAGCCGTCGCCGCCGCAATGGAGTGATCTCATCCCATGTGGGCTCTCTGTGGCATCGCCGTTCTGGTCCTGACCGTCGGATCGGTTGGAGAAGGGTGGGCTGAAGACGCTCTCGGTACGAGACCTCTCCTGACGGTTGCTCCAAAAAATCTTCATACCATCCTGCCGCCAGGCTGCCATATCCTGATCGATCCCCATTCGATTGAACAGTTTCTTGACGCACTGGATGGCACCCCGCCGGACTGGGGCCTGGTCTACGGCCATGGCCATCACGACCCTGGACATGATGAGCGGTTGTTCACGCTGAACCGGGAGCGCGACGCGACGCGCGCAGGCAATCCCGCGTTGACGCAGCTCATCGCCTTTGTCTGGTTCGGCGAATTATCTCGGTACGACGCGGAGGCCAGTGGATTTCGCGTGGCGCTCGGCCCCAAGCGCACGCCTACGCGGTGGGGCGTGGTGCGTTTCAAATACGAGGATCTTCACGGCGATCTTGTGGCGAGGGCTTCAGCGACGCTACGGAGCGAACTGGAACAACGATTCGCGCGAGGTGAGTCGATCGATATTGTTGTGGCCATGACCGGACGGCTCATTCCTGACGAATCGGTGGTGTACGATTTCTCGCATGACCAAGAAGGCCTCGGTGTGATCATGCCGGTCGTGAAGGTCGAACGACTCGATTATCTGCTGACGAATAAGTAGTATCGTCACAGCATACTGTCTGCTGCATACGTATTCTTCCTTGTTTGATCCCGCCATCGCGACCGGGCAGTCCTGAACAGACGTGGTTCACCCCCCAGCGGCCATTCTGTAGGGTTTAACAGTCGATCCCACGAATGACTCTCCGCAGATGTTCGTAATATTGCCATCTTCCGCGCGATACACGTCGAGAGGCTACTCAGGGGCATTGGTCTTGCTCCGTCTTGTTCCACTGTCTGAGCGCGAGATCGTTCGACAGTCGCCAAGGAACAGGAGGTCGGCAATGACTCGCGTCACAACTCAAATAAATATGACTATGCAACGTCGAACTGATTCCATCGTTATCGCGAAGTCCCTTGGAACGGCGTTCGTGCTGGCGTTCGGATTCCAGGGACTTGTTTCCGGTACGATCGATGTCGCTTCTCTGTACGCAGCCGAGACCGGTATGGCCTCCCAACATTCGCTCATGAATGCGGATAGTCATCGAGGTAGCCGCACAGAGGGCCTCGCGATCATCGCGGCTGGGGATCCCATCCTTAAGCCGGAGAAAGAGTCCGATCGTTCAAAGATCGGAAAGAAACCTCGGAGGTTGATCCGGAGACCCTCGACTGGTGGGCCTCAATCCGAATCTCCTCAGCAAGTGGATCAGGGTCATCCATCGAGTGCTCCGGTGGCAGTCGATCAAGCGACGCCCTCGACCAAAGACTTGGCGGCTGGAATGGCCAAGTCGCTAGCGGGCATGAGCTCGGTTGTCCCACCGGTATCATCCGGAAGCTCCATCTCGACCAGGTCGCCAGGGGTGCCGACATCTTCGGCAATCGCCGGGGCGTCAACAGCATCGCCTGGTTCATCGATGGGCACGGCTGGATCGGGTGGATCATCCTCAGGCGGGGGAAGAAGTGCGCAGAATCTGATAAGGCAGTTACCCGGTTTGCAGCAGCTTCTCAATGCCCAGCTAGGCACACCGGGCCCTCCACCCGAACTGATCGCGGCCCCCGCGCCTCCGTTGGGACCACCGCAGGCTGGCTTGCCGCCGGCTCCAACAAATTGGCCGGCGTACCATGTCTTAAATCGATTGGCGTACGGCGGTACCACCAATCAGCTCAACACCGTATCGCACCTTACCGCTCAGGAAGCCAGTGTCTGGGCTATTCGCTACATGAAGGAGCAACTTGAGCTCGATCCCAATAGGCCTTGGCCGACGAACTTGCACAGCACCGAGCCGCTCCCGGCTCCGGTCGGGCTTGACGATTCAGCGCTTAGTCAACGGCTTGCAGTGGATCGTGCCGATTGGCGAACCGAAGATGGACTGCCGGACGTCTTGTCGCCGTCACTCAGTGAACTACAAGATTATGATCTGATTCGAAAGGCGTACAGTCGGCGACAGCTCAGGGAGAAGATGGTCTATTTCTGGGACAACCATTTCAATACCTATTATCGAACGCATAACAAGGGTCAATACGAACTTGCAGAGAACGAGGCGTTCAGGGCCAACGCGTTCGGGAAGTTTCTCGATCTGCTCATAGCCAGTGCCAAGAGCAGCGCGATGATCATTTATCTCAACACCGATGTGAATCGAAAAGAAAGCCCAAATGAGAACTATGCGCGAGAATTGCAAGAATTGCATACGCTCGGAGTCGATGTGAACGGGAATCCAAACGGCTACACGCAGGCTGATATCGTGGAGGCGGCCAAAGCTTTTACCGGATGGACCACATTAAACGTGGCTCGCCCGGGGTTTCAGTTCATTGCCGGCCGGCATAGTCCCGGGGCAAAACAGTTCTTGGGACAGACGGTGTCGTCCTCGGGCGTCGGCGAGGGTGAACAGGTGTTGGCGATCGCCTCGCGCCATCCGTCTACTGCCGCGCACCTCGCCAAGAAGTTGTGTATATATTTTGTCAGTGATAACCCATCGGCCCCTCTGCTGAACGAAGTCGCGTCGGTGTTCACTGACTCCGGCGGCGATATCAAAAAGGTCTTGATTGCGATCTTGACCTCCCAGGATTTTAATAACGTTGCCAACTATCGAGGTCTAGTCAAGACCCCGTTGGAATTTGTGGCGAGCATACATCGCAACCTTGGCGTGTGGTCGCCGATCGATCCATTTAGAAATCGCCTAGTGAAAATAGGGCAGGGGTTGTACGAGAAGCCGGAACCGACGGGATATAAAGAGGTGGCCGGTGAGTGGCTCAATACTGATGTGATCTTCAACGAGGTCAGTTTTGCGTATGAAACAACGATTCCAGGATTCGGATCGACCATCAGATGCGGATCCGATACCAGCGGTGGGTTGACCAGACTCTGGTTGAAGAGCTTCGGGCTCAAGACGGAAGAAGACGTGTTGGGGTTCCTCTTGAATTTGACCTTCGACCGGCAGGTGAGCCTCACGGAGTATCAGACCTATCTCACCACCCTCCGGAGTGGTGGTGGGACCTTTAATCTCGATAACTCCAACGTCGAGACGCCGCTCGATCGAATGCTGGCAACCGTGCTGGCCAGTCCACGCTACAAATACCAGTGAGGTGGTTATGGAAACCTGTCAACATTGTCGTGCAGAAGAAGAAGATCTGTCGCGTCGAACGTTATTGAAGCGGGCGCTTGGAGTCGCAGGCGCGGCGTTAGTGATGAATTTCTTTCCGTCCGAATTTCTCCGTCGCACCGCGGCGGCTGCGACCAACGCCGGAAAGACCTTGGTGGTGGTCTTTCAACGCGGAGGAAACGACGGCCTGAACACGATCGTGCCTTATTTGGACTCGCAGTACTATGCCGTGAGGCCATCGGCATTGAGCGGGGCGGGTAACATCGGTATTCCCCCGCCTGGAGGAGGTGATGGCGCCGGGATCGGTCTCCCCGGTAAGGGGTTTGCCATGCACCCGGCCATTCAACCATTTCTTGATTTGTACAACAACAACACCTTGGCGATTGTGACGCAGGCGGGGTTTGTCGGCTCGACGCAATCGCACTTCACGGACCAGGACATCATTGAACGAGGGCTCTTTTCAGCGACAGAAGGCTGGCTCAATCGCTATCTTCAGGCAGTCGGCGCGGTCGGGGCGCCCACCATTCGTGCTGCCGGGATGGGGAGCGATCTGGCCGATTCGTTGCGTGGGGCGACTCTAGTCCCTGCCATCAACGACCTGTCAGCCTTGAGTTTTGCGAGACTCGGAAACTCAAAGGCTCCGTTGGAATCGAACCTCCGGGCGCTCTACGCGCAGGATCCTCAATCGACGAGTACGAATGTCTATAGCCGGCTTGTCCATGCTCTCGGACCGGATATGTTGAATCGGGTGGCTTCGATTGAGGCGATCGGTCCGGCTGCGCCTCAGAACGGCGCCGTGTATCCCAATACTTCCTATGGGAGGCAGCTTCGCGACGTCGCGCATATTATCCGGTCCGGATTAGGACTGGAAGTGGCCACCGTCGATATCGGTGGATGGGACACACACGATGACCAAGGCGGCGGCGGTGGCGCCACGTTGTCGCAAGGGGCCAGATTGGCGGAGTTTTCGGGAGGGATCCGGGCGTTCTACAACGATCTGGGAGCGCGGATGAGCAACGTGGTTCTGTTAACCTGTACAGAATTCGGTCGGACCGTCAGACAAAATGCCAGTGGTGGAACCGATCACGGGAAGGCCTCGGTCTGGTTTGTACTCGGAGGCGTGGTTAAGGGCGGCCTCTATCATGGCGCGGCGGGATTCCCGTCGTCGCTCATCGATGCCAATCTCGACGAGGGGCGATACATTCGTCCCACCGTGGAATTCCGCAATATCTTTTCTGACGTGCTGGTCAGGCACTTCGGCGTCAATGCAACGGAGTTAGGCAACGTATTTCCAGGTCAGACGCATCTGCCTGTGGGATTGTTTGTGTGAGCTGGGCCTACAAGGCGTCTTTCGCGCAGCGAAAGCCCAGTCCCACTGGGCGGCTGTCCATCGTGCCCCAGTCGCGGTCGCTCGTGCGAAGACTGATAGCCGGCTTCAACCAGGACTCGCCACGCATCGCTTTGATCGCTCCGCGAGGAGGCCCCTGGGGGTCTGAGAGAGGGGCATCGTTGCAGTAGTTCGGGTTATACCAATCCTGCACCCATTCAGCGACGTTGCCTGCCATGTCATGCAGTCCATAAGGGCTGACGCTCTCGATAAAGCTGCCGACCGGCATGGTGAGCACTTGTCCCTTCATGCTCTTCTCTATTGAAATCTTCGTTCCCTCGCCCTTGATCCAGAAGGCATCCCATTCCGCCTCGGTCGGCAGGCGCTTGCCTCTCCAGGTGCAGTAGGCCACGGCATCCTCCCAATTGACATTCACCACGGGATGGTTGTCGATGCCGGAGATCGGTACATTGTTTTCCCACAATGTGGAGGCAAGGATGGAGTTCGCCGGCGCACGATGCCCGGTCGCCAGGACAAATCGTGCATAGGTATCGTTCGTGACTTCGTAGCGGTCAATCAAGAACCATGCGGTGTAGACGAGGCGTTGTGGCTGTTCGTCGGGAAGACCCTCGCTGCCGATCGGATTCCCCATGAGGAATTCTCCTGCAGGAACCAGCCCATGTCGTCGGAAGGAATGGCGCTGATGGCCACTGGCGGATGACTGATGGTCAGAACAAGAAACACGGATGCGAGATAGGTCAACCAAGGCACAAGTTAGGTCTTTTTCAGTCCACAGGCTTTGGCGACTGCATTGCGATAGGCCTGCCAGATCGTCAGGCATTTCTTGAGGCAGTTCAGTACGGCCTGTTGTTGGGTGCGTGTCGTGGCATAATTTACCACCATGGCATAGGCATCATGGCGGTGGCCTGCTTCGACCATTTGGTGCGCGCGAATCAGATCCATGGAATCGGGGGATAGGCCGTGGTATTTCACCAGTGGGTGGCGTTGGACGATTGCTTCGATGTCTTCGGCGGTCTTAGGCTTGGAGGGGTTGGCGATTTCGGCGCGATCTTTCACGCTGCCTTCTACGAAGACAGTCAGTGCCGCTGCTCCGATGACCCAGTCTCGGTTATTCGAGACACGGTCTAGCCAGGCGCGGTAGCGTCGACTGGCCGGTAAGAGGCGCACCTTGTCAAAGCCATGTGCAGGCAATCCAAGGCCTGCCATCATGGTCAGGAACAATTCCGGGTGCGACTTTCCCAACGACAGCCCACCGGTGTCTTCTTCGTAAATATTATCGGCGAGCATCCGGCGGACAGGGGCCGGGGGATTCTGTCCGTGAATGCGCGCCAAGAACACAGGAAAGTCACGCACGTATACGCCGTATTCTTGTTGAAAGTGGCGTGTGAGTTGATCGACAGTGACCGTTCCGTCGGCGAATGCCGGCCAGGCCCAATGGTGCTTGCGGTCCATAATCCGCAAGAGGTCTTCTCGGAATCGGCTTTTCGTCATGGGGCGTGTCATGTCTGTTGCCTTCCTGATGAGCGGCTCGTTACAATTCGACGGCGTGGAGGTGTATCAATGAAGCATGTGACAATTCAAAATCCAGAAGACATTCTGTCGATGCTGGCAGAGGTGTCCCTGCGAGGGTCGGGTTTTGTGACGGACTGTCTCCTCGACTATGTGTTGGAAGAAGGCTTCACGGAGCCGATCTTTCTCAATGCCAGCGGGGAAGATCCTGATGCCTATTTTAAAGGCCAATCTCCTGCCTGGGCGGTGTATCAGATCCGAGAATGGAAACGTGTGTTGACCGTTTCTGGCGGTCCCGGCAAAGAGCGCCGCGTACAAATTACAGAAACCCCCTAGCCCGTGGATAAGTGTAAGGGGGATGCAGAGAAAAAGCAACGAAACGACAAGGGTCAACTGCCCGTGGTCAGTTTGAGCCTGGAGGGCGTCGCATGCCGATGATCCGTCTCACTGAGCCGCAGAGCGTGGGCGAGCTGGCGATGATCACAAGTCTGTTGGAGGGCAGTGGCATCGCCTATATGGTTGAGAACGAACATGTGAGTAGCTTGTATCCAGGACTCCCCATTCTCAACTCTCGTGTCATGGTCGACGAGTGCGATCAGGTCCATGCGGAAGTCCTGCTGAGCCGACTGCGGTTGGCGGTGCGTGATGTCTCGTCGCAGCCGTAAGCGCACACTAGCTTTGCGGTTTTGGGGTGTGCGGGTTCGACGGGGACTGAATGGGAAGCCGTTCGCCTGAGCCTTGGAACCATCCGCCGATGAGGCTGCCTTCTTCAAAGTACAGATAGCGGTGTTTCACTGCCGCGGCGCTTTCCCAGTCTTCAAAAATCCATTCCTCGCGACGAATGCCTTCTTTGGTGAACGTCGTGTTGATCGTTTGTGGTCCGCCCCAGGCCTGTAACACCTGTTCTTTCGACATGCCCACCATGACGCGATGTTCCGCGATATGTTTTTGAAAATCCGGGTCTTTGAGTTGTGCGATCAGCGGCCAGATCACCATGAGGAGAACAAACAGACCAAGTCCGGCGTAGATGATGCGCCGAACCGGGCGGCGGCGGATGAAGGGGATCGGTGCTTCCAGCTCAGTTGGAGAGGCGTTCATCGATTCATGGATAGCCGCGGTGGTGTGATGCATGATGCGCCGCATCGTAGCAACGTGAATTGGAGAGAGTCAAGCGAAGCAAGACTGTTTGTGCCAATCTAATCAATGAGATATGAGCGGTAGGTATACTTGTGGTGATGTACCCATTCAGCAATGAGATGATTCCCAGAGATCAACGAGATCGTTTCTGGCTCAATGGCACTGCGGCTGTCATCTTTGGAATCCTGCTCCTCTGGATCAGTAGCCTCCTGTTGCCGGAGATCGCGTCTGCCACGGCCATCTATTCCTATATTGATGACCAAGGCACCCCGGTCTTGACCGACAACTTCGAGAGTATCCACGAACGGTATCGGACGAAGGTGCAGGTGACGGAGCAGGCTCCCAAAGGCGCATCCGATCATTCTGCCGCCGTAAGACTACAGCAGAAGATTGCCGATTGGGCACACAACACTGGCGCCGGACTCGGTATAGTCACTCCGAATATTTCCGGGTTGACTCACTATCAGTCTCAAGTTCTCAGCTTTGGCGGCATCGTCGCGGTGATCTGCCTACTTGGCAGGTTTTTTGTGCGGAGCCAAGTCGTCCGCTTCCTGTCTCTATGGTGTTTGGTCATGTTGGGTTTGATCGTTCCTGCCTTGTTCTTTACCTCGCAGGATGCCCCGCTGGATCTATTGAGTGGTCAGGCGGGGAAGATCCAACAGAAACAGCAGGAGCACCTCCAACGCGCTCCCTAGTCTCTGCCTTCCCTCATCATCGCTACGTCATGAAGCCTGCCCGCATTATTCATGAACGCTTCTGCCGCAATCGCGGATTCGCCGCTGCGGCGTGCTTCGTCGCTCGTCGTTCGTGAAGCGCAGGGCGGAATGAGTGTGTCTATGTCGTCGCAGGCGAGATACGAGAATCGCTTCACGAGGAGCGTGTTCTGAGCGATTTCACGACGAACCGTCATGGGTAGTGCGGGCTAAGCGCGGCTAGTCTGCGTACTTGGGAACAGGTATTTTCTTGGCCGCGGGCGGCTGAGGAGCGAGCGCGTGCTGAGAGAATTCTCGTGAGTAAGGATTGAGAATGGGGTCATGGGTGTGTCGCTGCCGTTGCGTCACAAGGTCGACACTTTGAGTGCCGATTTCCACTCGATCGACCAGCGCCTTGGTCGTGAGTGGGTCCGGCAGGCCTTGCAACGAGAATAGCTGGTAGGCCAGGGTCCATTCCAGCTTGTCCCTGGTTGCCTCTTTCACAATAAACCGAGCCTGTGGTGACGCGGCGCCTGTAAACAAGAGCACCCAAATATTCGATCGGAAGGATGGGGACGCGGGGTCTTGTGAAGGGTGAAATTCCGGGACGAGTGTAGGGATCTGGGCGAGGGGAACGGCGGGGGAGAATTCAATATCGACGAGCCGAACGAATAAGGTTCGATTCTCGCTTTCATCGTTGGGATCGACAGTGTAGCTAAACGAGTATCGGATCTCGATGCCATCACGCGTAAAGGCATAGACATCCTCGCCATTTTCCGGCGAGACGAGCTTCCGAAAATACTTCTCCCAATCAGTGATGGCGTAGTAGGTAAAGACACGCAGAGCGGACTTCCGATCACGCACCGCTTGCGGCATCCCCAGTTGTTGATGTAATTCCGTTTGCGTGAGCCCGAGGTACCCATCCTCAAAATAGGGTGCTGCGAGGGTCGCAGAAGGCTGGAGCCAGATGCCGGTGGTCGATAAGAGAAACAGCAGAAACGCGAAGATGGGATGGATGGGAAGACGCAGGCGCACAGTTCCTCTCCAACTGGTACCGGCATCGTATCGGCGGCTTCCCCTCCTGTCAAGGCGAGACGATCGGGATTGCTTGCTGGTGTAAGAACCTCTCAGTTATGATGGCCGAACCTCCTTCACACAGAGCGGATTCGATCGCGGAGACAGATCGTATGAGTGCATCCTTAGAAGCGTTACTGCAACAACGCATTCTTGTTCTTGACGGGGCCATGGGGACCATGATCCAGCAGCGGAAGCTGGACGAGGCCGCGTTTCGGGGCGAGCGGTTCAAAGATTGGAAGAAGGATCAGAAAGGGCACAATGATCTGTTGAACCTCACGCAGCCTGCCGTTATCGAGGAGATCCATCGCCAGTACTTCGAGGCCGGCGCCGACATCGTAGAGACGAATACGTTTAACTCGCAAGCCATTTCCCTGGCCGACTACGGCATGGAGTCGCTGGCCTACGAGATCGCGAGAGCCGGAGGAGAATGTGCCAGGCGTGCGGCGGCGCAGGTCATGAAGTCAGAGCCTGGTCGGTCCTGTTTTGTGGCCGGAGCGATTGGACCGACAACGAAGACGTCGTCTATTTCAACCGATGTCAACAA
>JANYBU010000261.1 GCA_025360665.1 Nitrospira sp. | reverse complement strand
CACGTTGGCTGGCTTGGGGCTGGCAACCGGACAACGATCTGGTCCACAGGTATTTGCCACCCCTGGAACAACTTTCGATCTCTGGAACAGCGCCCTGGATCTCCGGTGGGAAATGGACTTCTGGGGCCGTATTCGACGCGGACGTGAAGCAGCAGTCGCCGACGCTCAGGCAATCGAACAGGATGCCCGTGCCGTCGCGCTATCGTTGATCAGCGATGTAGGCCAGTCCTACTTCCGGATCAGGGAACTCGACGAGCAGCTGGACATCGCCAAGCGAGCACTCGCGGTCCGGCAAGAATACCTGGAGATTATCCAGAAACGTGCCTCGGTCGGCTTGGCCTCAGAACTGGACGTGAAACGCACTGAAGTGTTGGTTGCTGAAGCGGCGGGCCTCATTCCGGATTTAGCGAGAACTCGAGCCGTGGAGTCGCACCGACTGGAGGTGTTGAACGGGATGTCTCCGGGATCGCTTGACCTTCACAGCAAACCCCTCCGTGCTGTCGTCATTCAGCCGGACATTCCTGTTGGGCTTCCCTCTCAACTTCTGGAACGACGCCCGGATATTCTCCAGGCGGAAGCCACCCTTATGGCCTCCAACGCCCGCATCGGCCAGGCCCGCGCCTATTTCTTTCCGACTTTCTCCATTACCGGCCAAGGCGGCCTGCAGAGTGCTGAGTTCTCCAACTGGTTTACCGGCAACAGTTCGAACTACAGCATCGGTCCGTCGATTACCCTGCCGATCTTCCAAGGAGGGACCAACCTCGCCCGTTTGGATTCGGCGGAGTCGCGCTATAAGCAGATGCTGGAGAGTTACCAGCAAACTATTTTACAGGCGTTTCGAGAAGTCGCTGACTTGCTGACGTCGCTACGCGCGAGGGCGGAACAGCTCGCACGACAGCGTGAACAACTCTCTGCCGCACAGACGGCCGTGCGATTGGCCGAAGTCCGATACCGCACGGGCCTGGTGAATTACCTGGATGTGCTGGATGCACAGCGAACAGCGCTAGCAGCAGAGACCCAACTAGTCCTCACCGAACGCACCCGCTTGACGGATATGGTCAGCCTCTTCAAAGCGCTGGGAGGAGGCTGGACGCCGTCACCCACTCGAAACCCTACTTAATTCTCTTTCTATCCATCCTGCCGGAAACGTGGATTTTCTCGCCATGGACTCTGTCCGGCACTATGCTGTCAATAATACGGTAACCCACTATGTCAGGACAACAGGACAGCGTGCCACGATCCGTTTCCCCGACCATCCTAGTGGTCGATGACGAACCGACCATCACGAAGCTGTGCAAGGCAATCCTTCAGCAGGCGGGCTTTTCGGTCCTCAATGCCGACGGCAGTTCGGAGGCCCTCAAGATCTGCACACAGCACGAAGGGCCCATCGATCTCCTGATCACAGACCTCATCCTGCCCCCTCCGGGCTTTCAAATGGCCTCAAGCTCCAATCAATTCCCCCACGTCCACGGCCACGAGCTTGCCGTCCGCGCGCTCCGCATGCGGAAAGACCTGCGAGTGATCCTCATGTCTGGCAATATCGACCAGGATTTGGCAGGGTACGGCATACGCCGGGGGACCCTCCCATTTCTTCCCAAACCATTTGAGGACCAAGCCCTGGTGGCACTCGTGCTACAGACTCTTCACGCGCCTCCGCCTTCGGTCGAGAGTCTGACAGCGAGCCCGCCAGAAATTCCCAAAGTCGGTGATGGGTGGGTTGATTAGCTGACGGCCCCACATCCTCAGACACGACGACCATCTCTCGTCCCGCGGCAACACGCAAAACGGGGCTGCCATCTTGACGACAACAGCCCCGTTCACATTCGCGATTACGGATTACCAGCGATCGCGCTTACCGCCGCCATCGCTACGACCACCGCCTCCACCCCCACCAAATCCACCGCCACCACCGCCAGTGCGAGGCTCCTGGGGACGCGCTTCATTCACGGTTAAGGTCCGACCACCCATCTCCGCACCGTTGAGAGCGGTAATGGCCGCCTGCGCTTCTGAATCCGAAGACATCTCGACGAAGCCGAAGCCGCGTGCTTGTCCCGTGAACTTATCAGTAATGATCCGCGCAGACGCGACGGCGCCATGTCGCCCGAACAGATCACTCAACTCCTGCTCAGTCGCCGAGTAGGGCAACCCACCGACATAAATCTTCGAACCCATCTGGGGTTCCTCCTTATGAGTATAATGATATTGTCTTGTACGCGAGGAACGGGGGAAGGAGCGGGCCGAAGACGCGAAAGATGCGGCGACTTAGGTC
>JANYBU010000258.1 GCA_025360665.1 Nitrospira sp. | reverse complement strand
GTACGGAGGCATGCGATCCAGCCGATGGATCGCATCATCGGTCCACATCACCCGATCGACTAACCCACTGGGTTGATCGGCAGGAACATCGACCCCAACTTTCAGGCCACAGCCGCGGCATTCCGTCCGAATGAACCACTGAGGCGTTCCATCGTCGTACGAACGTTCTTCTATCCCCTCGGTATGCATCCAGCGACCACAGCCACAGGTCAGCATCACTGAATCCCGTAACGAGTGATGCGTGACGTGTGATGTGTCTGGGAGATTTTGCTTCTCTGAAATCTCTGCATGCCATGCCCATCACCCATCACTTATCCGATCTTCCCTGGATACAAAAGATACAGCATCGTGTAGGTGGTGGTTCCGGTCACAAACAGAATGCAATAGATGGCCATCGTAAAGCGTCCCAGTGCTCGGTGACGGTGCCCACCGTCCGGCCAAATACGCTGGATCGTCATTTCCACGGCGAATACAATTGCGATAAGGGCGAGAAATCCGGCCCACACAATGAGCCGTCCCATTCGAAAACGATCTGCCGCCACCAGATACAGCAAGTACACCGCCACCGGCACGCAGATGCCGCCAAAGATCATACCGATCTTCCCCCAGGTCGTCCGAAGGACGCGCTCGCTCAGTATCCGCCGCCCTTGCTCGAGCAACTGGGCACGGAACCCCAGCACAATCATATAGACCGCCATGACCAACCCAATGACCACAAGAATGATATGAATAATGAGGATAGGGATGAACACATTACGGTAGAGTGCTTCAGATCCACCGAACCCCTCTTTCCCTTCAAAGGCCAACACGCCCAATTGACGAAATAAATAGTAGCTCATGAAGAACGCCAACATGGCGATCATCCCGCTAAGCATCATCCAATGATGGGCATCCGCCCGACGTCTCCGCGCCTGAATCCAGCCGATCACGAAGAGCCCCGTAAAGACCGTCGCCATGAGCTGACTCATGTCCGCCCCGACCGTGGCGTGGGTTCCAAAAAACCCCGGCTCTTTCAGCCATTCAAGCATGAGTCTCCTCGTCGTTCGTGGTTTGTCTGGTTCATCTGGTCTCTCTGGTTTATCCAGTTAGTCTGGTTCAACCAAATAAACGAGACAAACTAAACAAACCAGAGAAACCAGCCGGTTCTCACGCTTCACAAGCTTTCACGCCCTGCACGACCGCTGACGGTTCCAGCTCTGTCACGGCTGGAAAACCGGCTTCCCTCATCCACTGAATCGCATCTGCCGTCTTATAGCAGCCGCCTCGTTCCGTGTTCACCAGAATGTGGACCGCAAACGCGGTGGTCCAGGCCGGACCGGTTCCTGCCTCATTTAAGAATCGATCCTTGATGACCAACCGGCCGCCGGGCGCCAAATGGGTCCAGACCCTCTTCACCAATGCCGCATTCGTCGAAAAATCTTGATAGTGCAGGATGTCAGACATCAGTGCGACATCGTAGGGTCCGCCGAGCCCATCCTTGTTAAAATCGCCAGGAAGCAACGCGATCCTCGATTCCAAACCAGCCTCTTTCACCGTTCGTTCCGTCAGTCGGAGCGTCGCAGGTAAATCGAATACCGTGGCAGTCAGCTCTGGATAGGCCTGGCAGAAAGCAATCGCGTTCGTCCCAGCTCCGCCTCCCAAATCCAGGAATCGAACCGGCCCGCTCAGCTGCAGCCGCTTGGCAAATTCTGGCCCACTCTGCTGTCCAATCCGATGGAGTACCGCCAGCACGTTGCTGCCTAATTCAGGGTCGGTCTCGAAGACGTGCCGGTCGACCGACCGCTGTCCCGTGCGAATCGTCTGCTCCAGTTTGCCCCAGTTGTCCCATTCTGCATCGTGAAGCAGAAGGAGATGCCCGACATATTGGGCAGAGCTGCGAACCAGATGAGTGGCCGCGGCCGTCGAATTCCCATAGGAATCCCTGTCCTTCTCCAACAGTCGCATCGCGACAAGGGCATTTAACAGCAGCCCCAGCGTCTGCTCATGGACGCCGAGACGACCGGCCACGTCATGGAGGGTTTTCCGCTTCCCATCCAAGGCAGAAAACACATCCAACCTGACGGCCGTAAGCAGGATTTTAGTCTCCCAGTAGTACCCAAGCTGGAAGATTTCTGCGAGCGAGAGTTCTCGTGACACACTACTCCCCTCAAGCAAATAGCTTTGAAACTCAGCATCTTACCTAGATCGGAAACTGAAAGGCAAGACAGCTGACTCGGCGCGGCAGGCGGCACCAAACACAAAGGGCAGCGGATTGCTCCGCTGCCCTTCGATTGCGAGTTACCCCGCCGATATGAACCGTTGGCTTACTTGATTTCGGCCTTGAGAGTGGCAGTCGCGCCCTCAGCCACGTCAACCTCAAACTCCATTTTCTTACCCTTGGCGGCAAACGGATGCCAGGCCACAACTTTGTGCTTGCCAGGAGGAACATCCTTGATCTCGAAGGAGCCATCTTCCTTCACGACCGCGAAGTGCGGACTCGACACCGGGAGGAAGAAGCCCTGCATGAACTCATGCTGGTCGCACTGCAAGCGATAAAAACCATCCTTCTCTGCACCGCCACGGAACACGACCGGCTTGTCGAGCTTGTCACCCTTCTTCGCCAAACCGATGTTGAATCCGGTTGCAGAACTCGTACCCTTCACCACAAAGCTATGCGGATTGTGCAGCACACCTTCGACCGACTTGGGATCTTCCGGATCGGAATCATGGTTCTCAACCTTGAAGGACTTATTATTCACCACCACACCAGCGAACGGCAGGAACTCGCAGAATTCTGCAACCACTTCTGTGCCCTTATACCCATCGACGAATGCCTTATCTTCGACGTCGATCACCGCAACAACCGCGTTCTTGAGGCCGCCATCCTTGCCGACTTCAATCTTCTTCAGGAATCGCTTGTCCCCATCCATCAAGTCCTTGTGTGGGTTCTTGGGACAAAACTTGGGGTTTGGGAACTTCGAGAATAAGAATTCACTTTGATCGGCCTTTCCCGCATAGGTCACCTTGCCGGCAATCGTTCCGCCTGCAAACGAGGTAAGAGGAGCGGCAATAAACGCCACCGCTGCTGCACCCAATACCACTGATAACACACCCTGTTTCATGTGACTGCCTCCTTGTGATGAACAAATAACCGCTTGGTTTATTGTATGCTCTCGTTCCCTTATCTCCTCCCACCAGCCATGAGGGGAAACGGGAACGTATTCCGCCCTGGTGACTCGATCGCAATTGAGATTCGCGTTGGCGAGGCTCGTCTCAGAAAGAGTCTATATACAAAAGTCTACCCCACCCTGTCAATCTGAAACAAGGGGGTATCAATGCCGAGCTAGAGCCTAGTTCTTCTGTTGAAGGATATGAAGGAGAGCTCCACTGGCGGTCGCTCGGACCGCTTCATTGGTATCGTGCAATGCGTCTTTGAGCGCAGGAAGTATTTCCCGATTACCGATATGCCCGAGTGAACGAATGGCTACAATCTTGGGACCAGGGAGCGGATCGGCCAAAAGACTCATGAGCAGTGAGCTGGCACCGGTCGAATTAGCCTTGGTCGCTCTCCCCAAAGCCTCGGCTGCAAATGCCCGAGCCCCTGTATCGTTCTGTTGTGCCAAGGCTCGTACCGTTGATGCCACCACCTCATAAGGCTGACCAAGCTGCAACAAAGCTGCGACTGCTCCAGCACGAACCATGACCTGGCCGTCGTTCAACGCCTGCGTGATGGCCGGCACTGATTCTTGGCCACCGAGATCAGCTAAACTCGCTACAGCTGATTTGCGCACAGCGGGAACGGGATCTTGTAGCAGACGTTCAATCTGTCCTCTGACCTCTTTCCTGCCAAGATGTCCTAATCCTCTTACGGCAGCGCCACGGACCGAGGGTTGCTTGTAGGTGAGCAGTTCTGTCATCAGCGAGGTCCCACGCTCGTCTTTCAAGTCGGCAATGACCTGAATCGCCTGGGCTCGATCTTCAGGATTCGGTGCTTCGGCAGCTTCTCGCACCTGCTTCCACATATCCTTGCGACCAAATTTTATCAATGCACCGTAGGCGGCAATGCGTACTGTCATGAGTTCATCCTTGGTCGCCGATTCAATCAGGGGAATAACAGAGGGATCGCCAGTTCGCCCCAACACTTTGACAACCAGGGCCTTGACATGGCCAGCAGGATCTTCCACCGAGGTCCGTAACCTCGTTGATCGGCGGCCCACTTCAGATCGGCTCAAACCCTCAACCGCTAAGAACCGCACCAGGCTAGATCCGTCGCTCAAACCATCCTCGAAATAGGGGACCATTTCATCAGAATCAACTTCCTTCAGCGCTGTGTAGGCCGCCCCGCGCATTTGATCACGCATGTCCTTCACCATGACGAGGATGAACCCCAGCGCCACCTCTCGGAGGAGGGGCACCTCATCTTGCGTGAGCGCGAGTTCCAGCTTGTCGTACTCGCCGAGTGCGTCCTTGGGGTTACCAAGCTTGAGAAAGGAGCGGATCTTAAGCCTGCGAACGTCTGGAGCGGCACTCTGCTCCTGCTCCAGCTTGGCCAACTTCTCAAGTACCTGTGCGTACTGTTGCTTGTCGAACGCCTCTTGCGCATCTTTGGGGACAGATGAGATCCCGGCAGCCAACAGCAACTGATCCGCTCCACTCCACAGATAGAACCAGGTCACCGCAACTGCGGCCAGCAGATCCCAACGACACGAACGCCTGCGCATAATCAGTTCACTCATCGTCTCCCTACCCCCGTCCTCGCGGCATAGTCGACGTCATACGTTTTTTGTATCCTGCTGGCTCTTCAAAATAATAGGCCGGCTGAGGCGACAGTCTGAACCTTTCATACTCAAACGACCACTCCCGATCCTGGCTGACGAGTTTCAACACCACTCCTGTATCCAGATCCACCCATTCGTAGAACCGCTCGACTCGACCATGATGGTCTGTCTGAACTTCAAAGAGTTGGGTTGGACGACCAGCCGCCGTCGCGTCGCCAACCAGGATTCGGTCCCGCTCCCCTGGTAATGCGGGGCGAATCGGGAGCAGATCATCGGGGTCCAGCCCCGTCACCAAGAGTTCCTTCTGTTGCGCCAGCAGATACCAAGTCTCCGATTTATCCAACCGGATGATTTCGATTGCCGCATACCCGCGTTCGGTTCGAATGGCATACTTGTACTCCAGCCGCAAACGGTCTCCCTTCGCAAATACTTGGGCTTGATAACGCCGCCCCTTGACGGTCTTGACCAGCGAACCGGAAAACTCCGCCGAGGGAATGGCAGCGTCATCAGCCGCCGCATAACAAGGCATCCCCTCCTGCCCCACCCACAGGACAAGCCCGAGGCAGAGCCCCCACCTGCAGGCCTTCTCACCAGCGATAAAGGACATGGAGGTTCAGCAGGCTGAAGAAAAACCATTTCGGCATAGCAGAACTTCGATACCTGTACGTCTTGGACAAGAGCAGAACACTTACGCAGGATGCTCAAAAAGGCCGTCCATCAAGACCGCAGCGAGCGAAGAGGCGAGGCGTACGGCTTCGGTACGTTGAGCCTCTGAGCGATGCGAGAACGCTGCTGGCGGACTTTTTCAGCATCCTGTTAGTGCTGATGTTCTACGAGCGGCCGGATGTCGACCGAGTACCCCAACGTATCTGGGCCGAAGCGGGGATTGTCCATCACCTTGAAGGCGGAACGATTCCCCTTCGGAGCGAGGAGGGAGAGATGTTCGACCAGCTTGCCGTCTGGCTGGATCGTGACCATCTTGGTGATGCCAGGGCCGGTCTGAGGATGCCACACCACCAGCTGATAGGTGCCGGGCGGAATATTCTCGATGGTGAAAGCCCCGTTTCCATCGGTCAGTGTGTAGTAGGGATTGTTGACGGCCATCGCCCAACTTTCCATGTAGGCGTGGAAGCCGCATTGCATGTAGAACGTCCGCCGCCCTTTGTTCAAATAGAGCGGCCCGACCAACGACTTGCCCGGTGCATGGTTGTGCATCGCATGAATGTCGCCCCGGTGGTGCTGATGATTCATGACCAAGGGCGTATTGAACAACACGCGGTTGCCGGCTTCGATCGAGGTCTCGTAGCCTTGGATATCGTGCATGACCGGATCCATGTTGATGACTTCCACCGCATGGCCGTTCCGAACGATGGTCATGAAGGGGGCAAACTGGCAATCCCGTGCTTCGATCAGGGGGACGGACATCTCGAATGATTTGCCCGATTCA
>JANYBU010000257.1 GCA_025360665.1 Nitrospira sp. | reverse complement strand
CCTCATCACAGCCCAGCTCAATTTCCACGACATGAAAGTTCCCTTCCTGGGCGCCAATGGGTGGAACTCGCCGGACTTCGCCCGCACGGCCGATTCGTCGATCGACGGAGCCGTATTCGTCGACGGCTTCTTTGTGGACAGCCCTACCCCTACCGTGCAGGAGTTTGTCAACCGGTACAAAAAACGGTTCCAAACCAACCCGACGCTCTTTGCGATGCAGGGCTACGATGCCGCGAAATTGGTGATCGATGCGGTTCGAATAGGCGCCTCCTCGGGCGAAGCCGTCCACGACCAGCTCCTGACCCAGCCGGACCTCGCCTCCCTCGCAGGGCCGGCGGCGTTTGGACCGGACGGGACATTGAATCGTCCGCTCTTCCTCATGCAAATCAAACGGGGACGATTCATTCAGGTAAACTAAGAAAGCCGAACACATGAACTCCTTACCGCAGATCCTCCACACGATTTCCTACATGGGGCTCCCGCTCCTCTTCGCAATGGTGTTGCACGAATACGCCCATGGCTGGGTCGCCTATCGGTGCGGCGATTCAACCGCCAAACTACAGGGTCGGCTCACCATGAACCCGCTGGCACACATCGATCCGTTCGGAACCGTCATCCTGCCACTGCTCTGCCTATTGATGCCGGGAGGATTTTTTCTCGGCTGGGCCAAGCCGGTTCCGATCGACCCACGCCTCATGCGCCAACCACGTCGCGACATGGCACTCGTTGCGGCAGCGGGGCCGGCCATGAATCTCGCGCTGGCCATCGGCAGTGCCCTCCTCTTCGCACTCCTGTTGTCGATTGACCCCACGATTGGGAGCTACTGGTCCAAATCAGAAGACACCAGTCCCCCAGACACGTGGCACACGATGTTCCTCCTGCCCATCGCCGTGATGTCGGTCTACTCCGTCTTGATTAATGTGCTCTTGATGCTGTTCAATCTGCTGCCGATTCCCCCATTGGATGGCGGGAGAATTCTCACGAGTCTTCTCCCACCCACTGCAGCAATGGCGCTCAGACGCGTGGAACCCTACGGCATGTTCATCCTCGTAGCGCTGATCGTATTCGATCCACAGATCCACCTGATCCATGCCGTCACGAGCACCTTCACTCACAGTCTCTCCAATATGATTCTCTCCACCGCCATCGGTCTCGGAACAGGAAACACACCATGACCACGTCCAGGAAACGAGTCCTCAGCGGCATGCAGCCGAGCGGGCTACTCCATCTTGGCAATTATCTCGGCGCCTTGGAGAATTGGAAAGGCCTTCAGAACGAGTTCGAGTGCTATTTCTTTGTCGCCGATTGGCACGCACTCTCGACGAACTATGCCGATACCGGCCGCATCCGAGAATTCGTCCGCGAGTTGCTGATCGACTGGCTTGCCGCGGGCATCGATCCCGCGAAAGCCACCGTGTTCGTGCAATCCCGTATCCCTGAGCATGCGGTCTTGCACCTCTTACTCTCGATGATGACTCCTGTTTCCTGGCTGGAGCGAAATCCGACCTACAAGGAAAAACGGGAAGAGATGAAGGAGCGCGATCTGAGCACGTACGGATTTCTGGGCTATCCGGTCCTCCAAGCCGCGGACATCCTCCTCTACAAACCGGATTTCGTGCCGGTAGGAAAGGACCAGCTGCCACACCTTGAGCTCACCAGAGAGCTGGCCCGCCGGTTCAACAGCCTCTACAAGCCGGTGTTCCCGGAGCCGATGGAACAGCTCACCAAGTATCCGAAAGTGCTCGGCACGGATGGCCGGAAGATGAGCAAGAGCTACGGCAACACGATCAACCTGTCCGACCCCGAACCAGTCGTGCGCCAGAAACTCAAGACGATGGTCACCGATCCCGCCCGAGTCCGACGCCACGATCCCGGGAACCCGGACCTCTGTCCGGTGTACGATTTTCACAAAATCTTTTCATTGCCGTTGATTCAGGAGCAGATTAATACCGAATGCCGGACAGCCGCCATCGGCTGTATCAATTGCAAGAAACTCGTCGCCGACCGAATCGTCGAACGCATGGCGCCGATGTGGGACGCGCGCGCGAGTCTGAGCAAAGACCCCGCGCACCTGAACGACATCGTGACAGAGGGCAGCCGCCGGGCCGGCGAGGTCGCCCGCGCGACGCTCCACAATGTGAACGAGGCGATGAACATCTAATGGGGTGGAAGATGAGGAACGGCAAGGTGTGGCAAGGAGCGCTCGTACTGTGCGCCCTGCTCGGAGGACTCTCGGGCTGCGGAACCTGGATGCATTCCGACAAACAGTCGGTCACCATTTTCACCAACCCGCCGGAGACCGCGGTCGTCATTGACGACTACCTGCACCTCACAGCCCCGGGCACAGTAACTCTCAGTCGCAAAGGCAACCATCTCGCGCAGGTGAACCGGGACGGCTATGAACCGACCTCGTTCAGAATCGATCGCACCTGGTCTTGGTGGGTCGTCGGAGATATTTTTGGCTGCTTTATTATCTTTTCACCAATTTGCATCATGAACGACATCGACCAGGGCGGCTACTATACATTCGACGACAAGATCTATCTGACGCTCGATCGCCACACGGCCTCGGAGCCGACCTTATCGAAGTAGCCCTTGGCCAGGATTATTCATGAATGCCGTCGCGAGGCGTTCGAGACCGAAGCCCGCCGGGGCTTCTCGCAAGTGAGGCCGACACAGGCGTACTTGCAGTCCGTCGAGGAGGCCGAACGAGAAAAGCCCCGCCGGGCGAGAGGATCGGACGACGTAGCAGGTATTCATGAATAATCCTGGCTAGGCCGACTCATCTCGGTTTCTGCGCGAGTAGATTCAACCACCGCCCCTTGCGCTCCCGGTTGGTTATTATTTTTAGTTCAAGAATGTTCCAACCGGCTCGACGAACCGCACGAGCGAGTTCGTCCTTTCTCCAGCGAGCGAAATAGCGCCCGGGGACCCATCCATCCGTGACGAGGCGGCTCTTCACGCCATGGGTCACCGTCGCGGCAAACAGGCCACCTGGACGGACAAGCCTGCACAGATCGGTCAAGATACGGCGTGCGTCAGGTTTCGGAAGATGCATCAGCGAGGCGGCAGCCCAGAGGCCATCGAACGACATCGCCTGAAAAGGGAGGTAGCGGAGGTCGGCGCGGACCAGCGGCAATGAACGATATCGACATCGCCCCGCTGAGAGCAACGCACTCGTCCGATCCAAGCCCACAATGCGATACCCACGCTGACCGAGATCGCCGGCATCCTGGCCTCCTCCACAGCCGAGATCCAGCAGCCTCGCATAGACAGGCAAATGCGTCAGCCATTCGGCCAACAACGGCGGTCGGCGAGGTCGGCGTCTGCTCCAGCGAGCGACGCACTTCATGGCCGACCGTTCGTACGCGTCAATCGTCTGCAAGACAAGTTGAGTTGTGCTATCCTGAGCCAAGCTGAGAGGAGCCATTCATGCCGCGAGTAGACGTACAATGACTGCACTGGCGTTGGCATTCATCTTACTGGGAGCGAGCTGGAGCACCGCATGGGCAGCCGATCCACCCTGCGACAAGTACCCCGTTGCCAAACAGACCACATGTGCGGCGATCTGGAAGACGCTGAACCAGGAAGACGGCCCCTCGATCGCGCAATTCGGGCTCGACCAGCTGAAGCGGCGCGAGGAAGGGAAGATTACCGCCCAGCAACACCTCGGAGAAAATATGGCCTTCATTAAGCAGTCCACCGACAAGCGCCTTGAACGGCTCCGCACCCGGATGGAGAAAGAATAGCTTTCAAATCTCTCGCCTTCGACGGTCCATACCGTCTAGCACAACCAAGAAACGCTCCCGCAGGATCGCCGAGCGAGAGTGGCGGGACGGGCGAGACAAGCCAAACGACGTGGAAGTCCAATCTGTCCACGTCGCGCCTTTCTCGCGTCTCTCGCGCTTCACGCGCCACGGTCCATGGCCGCTGGCGGATTTTTTCAACATCCTGCTAGAGATGAACAAACTGATTCGTCTCTTTCTCCAACCCGATTTCGGTCTCCGGTCCATGCCCCGTCACCACGATCGTGGCATCCTTCAAAGTGTACAACCGCTCTCGAATGGATTGCTCAATGGCTTCGAAGTCTCCGCCCCAGAGATCGGTGCGCCCGATACTGCCGCGAAAGAGTGTGTCGCCGGCCAAGACCAAGTTGTCGACTGGGAAATGAAAACTCATGGACCCGGGGGTATGGCCGGGCGTATGGAGTGCGACAGCGGAGACTTGGCCGACCAGCAGCTTCTCCTCATCCTTGAGCCAGTAGTCGGGCATCGGAACAGGCACGTAGGCAACGCCGAACATCCGGCATTGCAATTCGAGATTCTTCCACAGTTCAAGATCATTCTGATGCAGACAGATCGTCGCCCCCGTCGCCTTCTTCATTTCGCCGGAGGCGAGAAAATGGTCGAGGTGGGCATGGGTGTGGAGGATATGCGTGACCGTCAGTCCCAGTTGCTGCACCTCGCGCAAAATCCGCTCGTGAGCGCCACCCGGATCGACAACGATGGCCTGCTTCGTCACTGGATCGCCAATGATCGAGCAATTGCAGCCAAGGGGCGGGACGGAAAATGTTTTTCGGATCATAGTCGGCATCATGAACACATGCTACCGTCCAAGCTCCTCAAGGCGCAAGCAGCGGCCCTTCTTCTGGTTCTACCTGAGGCTGGATGGTCCAAACGACTTCCGTATCGAACAACGTCCAGCTTCGTCCTTGACGGCGACACCACACGAGAAATCCCGCTCCGGTGCCGTCGGGACGTAGAGCTTCGACATACATCAGCGCATGATCGTTGCGGAGGCTTCGCGCCACGCGAGAGAAGGCCAGACGATCCAGGACCGGCGGCGCTTGAACCGGTCTCGCGCGAGCCACCGTGGCTGGCCAGGCCAGGGACACCTCCGGCTCTTCGATCGTGTCCCCCGTGGCGAACCGGTAGCCGACACCAAAGTGAAATCGTCCTTCGAGCCGGCTTGGTTGCCGGTTGACCGCGCTGAATTCCCGGATCAGGTCCGCTGGCAGCTCGCCATCGAAATATCCCTGTTCCTGAAAAGCTCCAATCGTCGTCGGCCCCTCTTGATCTGGAGAGAGACGGAGCCGCGTCATGCGCTCGATCACGACCAACCGAGTGGCTGACGTGAGAAACTTGCTCGTTATCACCTGGTCGTAGAGTGCGTAGTCTTCAGCAGGAATGGCATCGGCCTTCTGATCTGATTCCGCCACCGCTCCCGGCAGACTCAGAAAAACATCCATGAGCAGCACAGCTACGATCATAACGATCAGACGAGTCATCCTAGGAGGCTGCGGAAAAACTTGGTTCATACACAATTCACCGTTGGAATCTTCCATAATGATGCCGATGCCAAAATAGCCCAGGATGCTCAAAAAGGCCCAGACTTCTCACCCGCCCAACCCTGGCGGATATTTCACCCTCCCGCCCTGAGTCTGCCAGGACAGCCTCTTCACCCTGGGACGCGCCTTGTCCCAAGCAAGGCCACAGCAAGTGACCACTTACCACCTTTTACTAAGGGGTAGCTGAGATGATCCCAATTGCGCGCGTCCAACGAGGGCCTTCTGAGGCCGCGCGTTGCGCGAGCACGGGGATCGTCCCAGCTACCCCACATCCTTTTTCAGCATCCTGCTAGATCAAGCATAGCTTCCGGCACAAAGCACGGTCAATTCATGGATTCCTGCGTGGACAAGTCGAAGCGAAGCGTGGATAATCCGAATGATCAGATGGAGGGACGTGACGTGCAGAATAAGACTCAATCGAACCAGTGGCCCTTGTGGATCGGAGCGATCGCGCTCTGTGTCTTGGCCAGCAGTTGCAAGCCTGACGACTCGCCGTTCAAAGCGGAAAATGAGTCGCTTCGCAAGCAACTGGCCAAGCAGGAATCGGTGGTCACTTCGTTGCAGGACGGGAACAAGGTCATACACCAACAGATCGATCTGTTGAACCAGGAGCTACGCGACGCGAAGAAATCGGCTGAAAGCGCCAAGGCCGAGGCCAAAGCCGCCTCCGACAATTTGGCAGTACAAGCAGCCCAGGCAAAAAAGCTGAGTGTCGACGTCCAAAAAACCGCAGCGGCTCAGGCGGCGCAGAATATCCACGTCGAGGAGAAAGGGGCCCAGACTGAAGACCTCCCCCGCCCCTTGAGTACCGTCGCCAAGATTACGGAGGACGCCCTCAGCCGCAATGGGTACCACATCAAAGTGAGTATCAAGACCGATCAGAAAGCGGTCTACGTGACGGAGCGGAAAGTCTCCCCCCCTGCCTCGCTTGAAGTCGCGGGCTCACGAAATCAATACGTGCTGTCGCTTCAGGCGCTCCCCTCGAATGTCACCCGACTCAACGTCAAGGCCGACTTCGAAAAATTGGCCCAGGGTGGACGCATCCTCAGCGTGAGCGCGGAGGAAGTCTCGGAAATTGAACGGAGCCTCATCCGGGAAATCAATAAGGACCTGGCCTCCCCCAGCAAGACCTGATGCGGCGTTATTGCGCATGGCTCGCAACCGCGCTCTCCCTCCTCATCATCATGGGAAACCCACAAGACGCGGGGGCTGGATCGAAGCCCTCACCGGAACTGGCCCGCCATTTGACCGGGATCGCGTGGCTGGCCCAGCCCTCACCGATAGTCACCATTCCAGCCGGTCCGTTCTTGCTCGGCAGCAAGCGAGTGGATGACGATCCCTATGGGGACTGGACTCAGTTCGACGATACGGAACTGCCGCAACATCGAGTCTGGCTGGATTCCTACGAGATGGACCGCGATGAAGTGAGCCTCGGGGAATACCTGGCCTTCCTGCAACAGCGGAAGCTCCATCCATCGGACGAGCTACAGAAACTCATCTGGCACGTCATCACCATCCATTCCGTCTCGGACCAGACCCTGAGCCGGTGGCCCGCGCTCTATGTCACGTGGTCCGAGGCGAAAGATCTGTGCATGGCAAAGAGCACACGGCTTCCGACGGAGGCTGAATGGGAAAAAGCGGCGCGAGGATCCGAAGGCGGCCTATTCCCCTGGGGTGAAACCGCTCCCAACCCCACCGTCGCCATGTTCGGACAGCACCACGTCCATGAGATCCCCATTCTCGCGGCAGTGGATTCGCATGAGGCCGGCAAGAGCCCCTATGGCCTCCACCACATGGCAGGAAACGTCGCCGAATGGGTGCAGGACTGGTTCGGGTTCGACTACTACGCCTATATGCCGGAGCGCAATCCGCCGGGCCCAACCAGCGGGCGCTACAAGAGCGTCCGCGGCGGCTCGTGGAAGAGTAACCAGATCATGCTCCGAACGGCGACCCGTGGCGGCTCAGCACCGGATCAGCGTTCGGCTACGATCGGCTTCCGATGCGCGCAATCATCGACCTCCACTACCCCCTAGCGCGGCGCAGCAAAGCTCCCTTTCCTTGGTGAGGCGCGAGCCTCGTGCTAACATTTCTCCCCTATGGCTCTGTCAACCAGCGTGCACGATCTCCGCACCCTTATTCGCTCCTGCCACCCGCTGATCGTCATTGAGACGGTAGAGGAGGAGCGGGTGCTCACGTTGTTGCAATCCGTTGCCGCCCAGGAGCGAATGCCGCTCTTCGAATGGTCCGTCACCAGAGGACTCACTCGCACCGACGACGCACCGACACTCAGCAGAATGACAGCTACACCTCTGGCTGTCCTCCAACATCTGCAAGGCTTGACGGTGGAGGCGGTCTTCTGGCTCAAGGATCTTGCGCCGCATTTACAAGATGCAGCAGTCGCCCGCCAGCTCCGAGAAGTCGCGGCAATCTACGGTCGCACGCGTGCCACCTGCGTGCTTACGGGTCATCCCATTACCCTGCCGCTCGACATCGAACAGATCGTCGTCCGACTCGACCTGCAATTACCAGATCGAAACGAACTCCAATCCATGCTCCAGAACGTCCTGCAGTCGCTCGGCCCCAGAACCTCGCTCCGTCGCCCACGGTCGACCACCGTCGTGCAAAGCATTCTCCACTCCATCAGCGACTCCAAAGCGGCAAACCAGGGCCCTTCGGCAGACGAGCGTGACGCCATCCTCCGCGCCCTACAGGGGCTGACGCTCCATCAGGCTCGGCAGGTCATCACGCAATGCGTCGTCGAAGACGGTACGCTCTCCGCCGACGACGTACAGAAAATTCTGAAGCGCAAGGTGCAGGCGATCAAGGATGGCGGCCTGCTCGAATATTACCCGCTCGAAGACAACCGGTTCGAGTTGGGCGGATTCGTCAATCTGAAATCCTGGCTGGAACGCGCGAAAGTCGGTTTTACCGCAGAAGCCAAGGCGCTCAATCTCACACCCCCGAGGGGAATCATGCTCGTGGGCGTGCCAGGCTGCGGTAAATCGCTGGCCGCGAAGGCCATCGCACGGGAATGGCAACTTCCGCTCTTAAAACTCGATGCGGGCCGGTTGTTCGATAAATTCGTCGGTGAGTCGGAGAAGAACTTCCGCAAGGCGATCGAGATGGCTGAGTCGCTTTCGCCCATCGTCCTCTGGATTGATGAAATTGAGAAGGCGATGGCCGCGGGGGGCGGAAGCGGCGAGGCCGATGCAGGCTTGAGCCGCCGGCTGTTCGGCGCATTCCTCACGTGGCTTCAGGAGAAGAAGCAAGAGGTCTTCGTCGTGGCCACTGCCAACAATCTTTCGTTGCTTCCCCCCGAACTCCTTCGCAAAGGCCGGTTCGATGAAATCTTCTTCGTGGACCTACCGGACGACGGCGAACGAGAAGTCATCTGGAAGATACACCTCGGCCTCCGCAAGCAGGACAGCACGAAATTCGATGTGGTCAAGATCGTCAGCGCCAGCGACGGCTTCAGCGGCTCGGAAATCGAACAGGCTGTGGTCGCGGCACTCTACCGCGCACTCCACCAAAAAACGCCTCTGACGACCGATCTGTTGATTGAAGAATTGACTAGCACTGTGCCACTCTCCGTCACCCGGCGTGAAGACATCGATCAGCTCCGGGAGACGGCGCAAGGCCGGTTCGTCAACGTACGGTGAGGCCAATGCGATTCCTCTTCATCATCGCGACTATCGTAAGCGTGACGCTCGTGGGCTGTGCTACGCGACCGGCCGAACATTCTGGCACATCGGCCCCGGAGGCACGCCCCTGTTGTCGATCCGTCGACCTCGCGCCGAGCCGGACCGCAATTGTGCGGACAGCGGCCAAGCTCGTCGGCGCGAAAACGATTGAGAGCAAGGGCCGACACATCGCCTACGACTGCGCCGGTGTCACCCGAGCCATCTTCCTCAAACACGGCATCGATCTGTACGACAGCAGCGCGAACGATCCTGAAGCCAATGGCGTCCGCCTCATCCATGCGCACATACGCGAACAGGGCACGTTCCATCAGGGACCGGTTGTCCACCCAGGCGATCTCGTGTTTTTCGACAACACGTGGGACTTCAACCGGGATGGCAAGGTAAACGACCCGCTGACGCATGTCGGGATCGTCGAACGGCAGGAGCCGGATGGCACCGTGGTCTTCATCAGTCGCGTAGCCGGTGCCGTCGACCGCTACCACATGAATCTCGGCCTGCCTCACGTCCACAAAACCGCCAATGGCCGAATCCTCAACGACTATCTCCGCCGCAAGGATGTCATCGACCCAGCCAATACCGGCTACCTTACGGGGGAGCTGTTTGCTCAGTTCGCTACTCGGGTGGGGTACTAGCAGGATGCTGAAAAATCTTGCTGGTCTGTTTGGTCTATCTCGTCTGTTCGGTCTGGCTTGTTCATTTGCTTGAACCAAATAAACGAGATAGACCAGACCAACCAGAGAGACCAGACAGACCAGGCTTGTGGCTCTGCTACACTTGCCGTATGGCGACGTCATCACCATCCAGTCCGATTACCCACCCCGATCCTCTACGCCGCACCATGCTGAAGGTGCATCAGAAGCTCTTGTCTCTCTATAGCGCATTGATTGCAGCGGAGCGACTCACCTACGAACGCATCCACGGCCGCATCGGCTCGCCGGACGAACTCCTCCAATTGGTGCTCAACAATCCCTGGTTCACATGGCTCTGCCCCATGTTGGATCTGCTGCTCCGGATCGAGCAACTCCTGGACGACGACGCGTTTGACATCACCCTTGAAAACATCGAACACCTTGTGGCCGAGGTGCGCACCTTGACCCGCCCGTCGATTGAGGGCGACGGATTCGAGCGCGCCTACTACGAGGCGCTCCAGCGAGCCCCTGATGTGCTGCTCGCCCATTTCCAGGTCACGCGCGTCCTACTGGCAGAAGCAGCGTAACTCCACCCCGCGCCAGCCATCCGCCTCTTGCCTGCCTCTTTTTTTGGCTCTTCTCCTTGGTGAGTGGGTAAACAAAGCGCGAGAAACGGCATCTTCAGGGGGAGAGGGGCGTGAATGCTGCGTGTGACGGGGTCTGGAAATCTGGCATGATGGCCGGATGCACACACACCGACGCCTCTG
>JANYBU010000091.1 GCA_025360665.1 Nitrospira sp. | reverse complement strand
CGGCGTCACAGACCGGGCAGTCGAGCGGATGGACCGAGAGATGTTTTTCCACTGCTTTCTTACGGGCCTGGAAGAGATCGTCCCCCTCGGTTCTGATGATCATGCCGGCCGTCGCTTTGGCGGTACAGGAACGGACCGGCGCTTTCTTGCCTTCCTGCATGACCAAACACATGCCGCAGGAGCCGAAGGGATCGAAGGTATAGTGGTAGCACATGGCCGGGATGATCTTGCCCGTGCTCGAGATGACGTCGTAGAGCGAGACTCCGTCCTTTGCCGTCACGGGTTTTCCGTCGATCGACAGTTCGATGGCGACCGCTTTCACGTCAGGATTCGTTGCCGACTTCAGTCCCATTCTATATTCCTCGTTAAACGTCTGGCCGGTTCTGCATTGCTTATTCTTACGATTAACGAATAACGCTTTACGTGTAACGTCCTTACCTGTCGCACTCCCCCATCACAATGTCGTAGGACCCGAAGAGCGTGATCGCATCGGCGATCATGTAGCCTCTGGTCATATAATCGAATGCACCCATGTGAATAAACGAGGGGGCGCGAATTTTCAAGCGGTAGGGTTTCCCCCCGCCTGTGCTGACGATGTAGAACCCCAACTCCCCCTTATGCGCTTCGGTCCCGCAATAGATCTCTCCCGGAGGGGCGTCAAAGCCCTGCGAGAAGAGCTTGAATTGCTGAATCATGGATTCCAGATTCGTAAAGACTCGTTGCTTCGGCGGCAACGTGACGCTGGGCACATCGGCCATGATGGGCCCCTCCTGCATCTGCTCCAGGCATTGCCGAATGATTTTGACACTCTCATAGAGTTCCTGAACGCGGATCCAGTATCGATCGTAGGTGTCGCCGTTCTTGCCGAGCGGCACACTGAATTCGCATTTCGGATAGGCCGAATAGGGCTCGGCTTTACGGAGGTCGTAGTCGACGCCCGAGCCGCGGAGCGTCGGCCCACTGAGACCGAAACTCACGGCGTCTTCTGCCGAGATGACACCCACTCCCTTGGTCCGCGCGACCCAAATCCGGTTCTTCTCCAGAAAGACCACGTATTCGTCGATTTTTGGCGGAAAGTAGTCCAGAAATTGCTTGACCTTATCGAGCAGCGAAGGGGTGAAGTCCCGCTCGACGCCGCCGATGCGATACCAACTGGTCGTGAGGCGCGCGCCGCAGAGTTCGTCGAACCAATCCAACAGAATTTCCCGATCCCGGAAAGCGTAGAAAAAGACGCCCATGGCTCCGATGTCGAGGGCCTGGGTGCCGAGCCAAAACTGATGGCCGATGATCCGTTGGATCTCCGCCACGATCGTGCGCAGATAGTCTGCGCGGTCTGGCACGGTGATATTCATGAGTTTTTCGACCGCGCGGCAGTATGCAAAATTGTTGTACATCGCGCAGACGTAGTCAAGCCGGTCGGTATGGGGAATAAATTGGTGATAGGTGCCGTCTTCCGCGAGCTTCTCCACACCGCGGTGCAGATACCCCAACACAGGGGTAGACTTGACGAGGCGCTCTCCTTCCAATTCGAGGATCACTTTCAGCACCCCATGGGTGGCGGGGTGCTGGGGACCCATGTTGAGCAGGAGTTCCTCCGTGCGCAGGGTCGGGAGGGTCTCGCTTCCCGGATGGGCCGGGTCGACCTTGTAGACGGTTGTTCGTTGATCTTCAAAGGCCATCGTTTGCCCTACCGAGCCGTTTCGTCCAGGAACTCGAACGTGTCGCGCCAGCCCTTACCACGGAGCGGGAAATCTTTTCGCAACGGATAGCCTTCGGTGTAATCGTCCGGCAGGAGGATCCGGCGGAGATCGGGATGGTGCCGGAAACGGATTCCCATCATGTCGTAGACTTCGCGCTCCATGAAGTCCGCGCCTTTCCAAAGATCCGTCAGGGAGTCCACGATGCAGTCCGACTCCGGCACCCTGGTCTTGAGCCGGAGGCGCTGATGTTTCTTGATCGAGTAGAACTCGTACACGACTTCAAACCGTTCTTCGTCGTCGGGCCAGTCGACCGAACTCACATGCACGATGTAGTCGAAATTCATGGCCGGGTCGTCGTGAAGAAATTGTGCGACCTCATGGAGTCGCTCCCGCGTCACAGTCACCGCAAGATCGCCACGCCATTCGACGGCTTTGACGAAGCCGGTGGCAAAGGTTTCTTGGAGCCGGCTGGCCAGTTGCTGCAAGGACAT
>JANYBU010000226.1 GCA_025360665.1 Nitrospira sp. | reverse complement strand
CCACTTGGGCTTTGAACACCGCTGAGTGCGTCCGTCTCGTTCTCTTTGTCATTCTCTGCTCCCTTTCATCGCCCTGTAGGGCCATCAACGGGAGCAGATTCTCCACTTATCGGCGTGTTCAAATTTCCGGGGCCGCTTCTCTTTACGGTGAAGGTTTGGAAACCAAATGATGTTGAGGCGGCGAAGAACGGCACCAAGTTGGCGCGTGGGTCGAACTTCCAATGCCTGATGTCGGGTACGCCGATGGCGGGCGACTACATCAAGGCCGAGGGCAATGCCGGTCGCATGAGCGCCCGATTGATGGCGATCGTCGCGGAGGGTGAACGCGGTCGGGTGTATCTCGCACCCACGCTGGAGCACGAGTCGGCGGCGATAAAGACTATCCCAACTTGGCTACCAGAAGGTGAGACTCCAGCACAGCTGACTGGTGGGGGAGCGCAAGCGAATCGATACGGACTCAAGACTTGGGCCAGCCTCTTTAGGCCCAGGCAACTGATAGCGATGACGACTTTCTCTGACCTGGTGCAGGAATCGCGCGATCAGGTGGAGCGCGACGCCCTCGTCGCTGGCCTGCCCAACGACGCCAAGCCCCTGCGTGACAGCGGCACTGGCGCCACCGCATACGCCGATGCGGTAGCGGTGTATTTGGCCTGTGGGATGGGTCGTGCAGCAGACTACTGGAACTCGAATGCGACATGGGAGGCAGGTGGCGGGTTCGTCGCGCACGCATTTACGCGACAGGCGATTCCGATGGTCTGGGATTTCGCGGAGTCCAGTCCGTTCTCGGACGCGAGCGGAAACTGGGAATCGACCTGTATGGACTGGGTTGCGCGTGTGGTTGAGAACTTCTTCCCGGCCAATGGAGGCGTTGCGGCGATGAGCGACGCGCAGACGCAAGCGGTGAGTGCCGACAAACTCGTCTCCACTGACCCGCCGTACTATGACAATATCCCCTATGCCGACCTTTCGGACTTCTTCTATGTCTGGATGCGTCGATCGCTGAAGCCTGTTTTCCCCGACCTCTTTGCTACGCTCGCTGTGCCTAAGGCCGAAGAACTTGTTGCGCTCGCCTATCGTCATACTGAGGGCAAGGTAGGAGCGGAAGCGTTCTTCCTTGAGGGAATGACGCAGGCGATGCACCGACTCGCCGAGCAGGCGCACCCGGCCTTCCCGGTCACCATCTACTATGCTTTCAAGCAGGCCGAGAGCGACGGCGCAGAAGGAACGACGAACACCGGCTGGGACACCTTTCTGGCTGCTGTCATCGAAGCAGGGTTTGCCATCAGCGGTACCTGGCCGATGCGAACGGAACGTGGAGCCCGCTCAATCGGCATCGGCACCAACGCCCTCGCTTCCAGCATCATCCTTGTCTGCCGCCCGCGGGCCGTGGACGCACCCACAGCCACGCGCCGCGATTTTGTCACCAACCTCAAGGCCGAGCTGCCTGTAGCACTTGCACATCTCCAGCGCGGAAACATCGCGCCTGTGGATTTGGCCCAAGCAGCAATCGGTCCTGGCATGGCGGTCTATACCCGCTACGCGAAGGTGCTCGACGCCCAGGGCAAACCGCTTTCCGTGCGTGATGCACTGGCGCTCATCAACCAGACTCTCGACGAGGCGCTCGCCGAGCAGGAGGGCGATTTCGATCCAGACAGCCGTTGGGCAATCACATGGTTTGAGCAGGTCGGGTTTGACGTCGGAGAGTACGGAACGGCAGAGCAGCTTTCTAAGAGCAAGAACACAAGCGTGTCTGGCCTTGTCGAGGCAGGCATTCTGGCGTCGAAGGGTGGGAAGGTGCGCCTGCTCAAGCCAAACGAGTTGCCCGACGACTGGGACCCAACGACCGACAAACGGCTAACCAGCTGGGAGACTGTGCATCACTTGATTCGCGTACTTGAAGCCGGCGGTGAAGGCGCAGCAGCGAAGATCGTATCGAAGCTAGGGGCGAAAGCCGAAGTTGCCCGCGAACTCTGCTACCGTCTCTACACCCTCTGCGAACGCAAAAAACGTGCAGCCGAAGCATTGTCCTACAACGGTCTTGTCCAGAGCTGGCCAGAGATTACGCGTCAGGCACGAGAGAACGAATCCATAGACGGTACGGTCAGAGAGTCACAGACCACTATGTACGGACAGGAGTAAGTCATGGCGATTACGAATCACGAGCGCGTCGGGAAAGCGCTGGACCTGCTCAAGGAGGGCCTCCAGCCTTTCGTCGAGCGAGAGATGAAGTCCCAACACGCGCAACAATGGTTCGAGCAGATCAAAGCATCGGTACGCGAGACTCAATCGAACTTGTTCGGGACAGAGACGGAGCCTCGCTGGGATGTGGCTGTACTCTTGGGTGTGATGTGGAATCAATGGCAGATAGTCTTCCGCAAGACACTTGGCCAGGCCGAACGATCGCTGGTCAGTGAATTGCGCGATGTCCGCAATAAGTGGGCTCATCAGAACCCCTTCTCTGGCGACGACGCTTATCGCGCGCTCGACTCTGTGTCTCGGTTGCTCACGGCTGTCTCTGCGTCACAGGCCGACGATGTTGAAAAGATGAAAATGGAACTCCTGCGCGTGCGGTTCGACGAGCAGGTGCGAACCGAGAAGCGCAAGAGCGTCGGGGCCGCCATTGAGAGCCAGGCCAGCAGTGGACTTACTCCCTGGCGCGAGGTGGTGAACCCACACAAGGATGTTGCGAGCGGCCGCTACCAGCAGGCCGAATTCGCCGCCGATCTCTGGCAGGTCCACATTGGCGAAGGGTCAGACGAGTATCGGAAGCCGGACGAGTTCTTCCGCCGCACGTACCTCACGGACAGCTTAAAAAAACTCCTCGTCGGTGCTGTACAGCGTCTTGGCGGCACAGGCGGCGACCCAGTTGTACAACTCCAGACCAACTTCGGCGGCGGCAAAACGCATTCCATGCTGGCCCTCTACCACCTAGTCTCTGGTACCGCACCAAACGAGCTACTTGGTGTTGACGCGGTGCTCAAAGGAGCCGGGGTATCGAAGTTGCCGAGCGTCAAGCGCGTGGTGCTGGTAGGGAACCGCATATCACCTGGCAATCCGGTCGTGAAGTCCGACGGCACGGTGGTCCGTACGCTTTGGGGCGAACTCGCTTGGCAACTAGGACACGCAGCTGGCGGCGTCAAGGAAGCGAAGAAGGCGTTCAAGCGCATCCAGGCCGACGATGAACGGGCGACCAGCCCCGGCGACGCGCTGCGAGAACTCTTCATCGAATATGGACCTTGCCTGATTCTCATCGATGAGTGGGTTGCGTATGCGCGTCAGCTCCATGACCAGAGCGATTTGCCTGCGGGAGGGTTCGAGACGCAGTTCACCTTTGCCCAAGTACTCACCGAGTCGGCAAAGCTGGCGAAGAATTGTTTGCTAGTGATCAGTCTCCCAGCATCTGACACATCCGGATCGCCTCATGCCCAGGCAGATGATGTGGAAGTGGGTGGTCAGCGCGGGCGTGAAGCACTGGATCGACTGCGCAATGTGGTGGGGCGAGTGGAGTCCTCTTGGCGGCCAGCGAGTGCAGAGGAAGGATTTGAGATTGTACGCCGCCGGTTGTTCGAGCCACTAGTTGAAAAGGCGCAGTATGTCGCTCGCGATACCGTTGCGAAGGCATTCTTCGATCTTTACTCTACCCAATCCGCAGAGTTTCCGCCTGAGTGCCGTGACTCAGATTACGAGAAACGTCTCAAGGCCGCGTATCCCATTCACCCGGAGATTTTCGACCGACTCTATACAGACTGGTCCACGCTGGTGAAGTTTCAGCGCACGCGCGGCGTGCTGCGCCTCATGGCTTCCGCAATTCATAGCCTGTGGGAAAAGGGTGACCGTAATCCGCTAATTCTGCCTTCAAACATTCCGATCGACGACCCGCGTGTGCAGTTCGAATTAACGCGCTATCTGTCGGACAATTGGGTGCCGGTTATCGAGAAGGATGTGGATGGCCCCAGCGCGCTGCCGCTTCGACTCGATGGCGAAGTGCCCAACCTTGGGAAGTACGCTGCTTGCCGCCGTGTGGCGCGCACAATCTACCTGGGCTCCGCACCGACCGCCACGGCGGCGAACCGTGGTATCGAAGATCGCCGTGTGAAGCTTGGCTGTGTGATGCCCGGCGAATCCCCGGCGGTCTTCGGCGACGCACTGCGTCGCCTAAGCAGCACTGCGACATTTCTCTATCATGACGGTGCTCGCTACTGGTACTCAACCCAGCCTACGGTCACCAAATTAGCGGAGGACCGCGCCGAGCAACTGAAACGCGACCCCGATAAAGTCGTCCAGGAGCTAGACACGCGACTGCGGACCGACTTGCGCAAGACCGGCGATTTCAACCGCGTGCACCCACTGCCCCAATCTGGGCAGGATATCCCGGACGACCTGGATGCACGGCTCGTCGTACTCGGGCTCGACCATCCCTACACTAAGCAGGCAGGAAATGATGCCGAAGTTGCTGCGAAAGCCATCCTAGAAACACGTGGGAATATCCCACGACTCTTCCGCAACACCCTTGTGTTTCTGGCAGTGGACCAAA
>JANYBU010000225.1 GCA_025360665.1 Nitrospira sp. | reverse complement strand
CCACTTGGGCTTTGAACACCGCTGAGTGCGTCCGTCTCGTTCTCTTTGTCATTCTCTGCTCCCTTTCATCGCCCTGTAGGGCCATCAACGGGAGCAGATTCTCCACTTATCGGCGTGTTCAAATTTCCGGGGCCGCTTCTGGCGCTGAATGCCTCGCGGCTCGACCTGATCTGGCGGCTTGGCCGGGTCGCCGAGTCTCGGGACGAGCAGACGGGCAACCATGTCGTTCGAGTGGGGTCCTATTGCCGGGTGATGGCCGAGGCGTTGGGCATGGGGCGCGACTTTGCGGACATGATTTGTTTCACCAGCCCCTTGCATGACATCGGCAAGGTCGGCATTCCAGACGACATCCTCCTGCAGCCGCGCGCACTGACGCCGCAAGAATGGGACGTGATGAGGCGGCACTGTGTCATCGGGGCCGACATCCTTCGGCAGGACGTGTGGCGCGTGTCCCCAATGCTGGCGGCTTCATTGGTCGGATCGCCGGACAGGAATACCGGTGGAGAGAACCCCTTCCTGGCCATGGCGTCCTCGATCGCCCTGACGCATCACGAGTGGTGGGATGGGAGCGGCTATCCGCAAGGATTGTCGGGGGAGTCCATCCCGCTGGAATCGCGCATCGTCGCGGTCGCCGATGTATATGACGCGCTGCATTCGGCGAGGCCCTACAAGCCGGCGTTCCCTGAATGCACCGTCCTTGGCATCATGAAGGAGAAGGTCGGGTCGCACTTCGATCCGGACGTGTACAGGGTGTTCGAATGATCGCTCGACGCCCTCCGAGAGATCCGCAGGCGGTTCACCGATGAGGCGCTCGCAGCCTGAAGATGATAGCCGCACGAGACCGCGCGACTGGCGAGACGGGCGGGACGCGAGGTGAGGGGACGGGGTAAGGGGATAAAGGGGTAACGGGGGCAAGGGAGCAACGGGACAACGGGGCCAGCAACTTCTATCCCGCTACCCCGACTACCCCCGCATCCCCATTACTCCTTCTACTGGAGCATGATGAAGCAACTTCTATTTGTAGATGACGAATCGAAACTGCTTGATGGCCTCAAGCGGTCGCTCCGTCCCATGCGGCACGAATGGAATATGACGTTCGTGTCCAGCGGAGCGGAGGCGTTGAAGGCTCTGGAGCAGGCGCCGTTCGATGTCGTGGTCTCGGACATGCGCATGCCGGGGATGGACGGCGCCCAGCTATTGAACGAAGTCCAGCAGCGTTACCCGCAGATCGTCAGAATCGTGCTGTCCGGCCACTCGGATCAGGAAATGATCTATCAGTCCATCGCCGCTACCCATCAATATCTGAGCAAACCTTGCGAGAGCGAGTTGTTGAGAGCCGCCGTGATGCGGGCCTGTGCCCTGCGAGAGCTCCTCGGGAGCGACTCGCTGCGGCGGCTAGTGACGGGCATGAAACAGATCCCCAGTCAGCCGACCCTCTATGCCGAGATCAGAAGGGAGGCGGAATCCAAGGCCGCTTCGATCAGGACCATCGGTGCGATTATTTCCAAGGATATGGGCATGACCGCGAAAATACTCCAGCTGGTGAATTCCGCCTATTTTGGATCGCGCGGCATAGTGTCGACGGCGGAGCAAGCGGTGAATCTGTTGGGGTTGGATACGATTCAGGCGCTGGTGTTGACCGTGCACGTCTTTTCGCAATTTGCCTCAACTCATGGTTCACGCTTTAACATGGATCGTCTGTGGGAGGCGAGTACGGAGACCGGTTCGCTTGCCCGCGCGATTGCGCAGGCCGAACAAGCCCCGGCCCTGGTGATCGACCAGGCGTACACGGCGGGATTGCTCCATGACGTGGGGATGTTGGTGTTCGCGGCCAATGCCCTGAAGCGATACGACGCCACGCTCAAGACGGCGCATGACCAGGGGATCCAGGTGTGGGAGATGGAACGTCAGGAGTTCGGGGCCACCCATGCGGATGTTGGGGCCTACCTGCTGGGGCTCTGGGGTCTGGGCGATCCCATTGTGGAGGCGGTGGCGTTCCATCACCGTCCGGCAGAGTGTGTGGGAGCGACCTTCAGCCCCCTCACGGCGGTGCATGTAGCGAACGTGTTGCAGCAGGAGCTGTCCCAGCAGGCAACAGGAGACAGTCCGTCCCAGATCGATTCCATATACCTGGATACACTTCACATGACCGATCGGCTGCCGCACTGGCGAGAAGTGGTCGGCACGGTTCAGCGGGCGGCGGAAAAGGAGCGCGCACATGGCTGACAGGATTCTCTGCGTGGATGACGATCCCAATATCTTAGAGGGGTACAAGCGTCAGCTTCGGAAAGAGTTCGAGTTGGCCACGGCCGTCGGACCTGAGCAGGGTCTTCGGATGGTAACGGAGCAGGGCCCCTTCGCTGTCGTGGTATCCGATCTCAAAATGCCGGGGATGAACGGGGTTGAGTTTCTCGCACAAGTACGGGTCCACGAGCCCGACACCGTGCGCATGCTATTGACGGGCAACGCCGAACTCCAGGCTGCGATCGACGCGATCAATCAAGGGCAGATCTTCCGGTTCCTCACCAAGCCCTGCACGTCGGAGTTGCTCGGCGGGGCGCTCAATGCCGCTTTGGCGCAGTACCATCTCATCATGGCAGAACGCGAGCTGTTGGAGCAAACGCTCAGCGGGAGCATCAGAGTGCTGTGCGAAGTGTTGTCATTGGTCAATCCCGAAGCGTTTGGGCGATCATCCCGCATCACGCGCTATGTCGAGGCGATCGCCGCCCATCTCCAGGTGACGGAGTTGTGGGAGATCAAGACCGCGGCCATGCTGTCCCAGATCGGCTGCGTCATTCTGCCGGAGTCTGTCCTCACGAAGGTGTATCGAGGAGTGGCGCTGACGCCCGAGGAAACGCAGCTCTACAACCAACACCCGTTTCTCGCCGCCGACATGATCGTCAAGATCCCGCGCATGAAGCGGGTAGCGGAGATCATTAGATCCCAGGACAAGTATTATGACGGGTATGGTGTGCTCGGCGACAACCGACAAGGCGACAAGATTCCAATGGAGGCAAGAATTTTAAAGGTGGCGCTAGATTTCGATGCCTTGGAGTCAGCAGGTAAGACAAAAACAGAGGCGTTTGATCAGCTCAAACATCGGAAAGGCTGGTATGATCCGATGATCGTCGAGGCGCTGAACGCGGCGTTTGCTCAGGAGATCAAGTATGAGGTAAAGACAGTGGTGGTAGCCGACCTTCGAGATGGCATGATTTTGGGTGAGGACATCAAGTCCAGTCAAGATGTCTTGCTTGCGTCCAAGGGCCAGGCAGTGAATCAGTCCATGATTCTACGGTTTCAGAACTTCAACAAGACCGGCGGAGTCCGAGAGCCGTTCACGGTCTTGCTCCCGATGAAGCTGGAATGCACATCGGCTGGGATACCTGCTCAAGCTGCCAATCATTGACCCAAACCCCAAAACTGGGCCACAAAGGACTCGAGGAACGGACTCGTATCTCAACCTGCCCCCAATTATCACATGCTCGACTCCCTGACCGTTGACATCTCACCTAAGTAATAATACATGAAACCAGCAGATATTCGATCGCGCATCCAACATGGGCTGAGCCGTGGTGCGGGGGGAGGCATAGCCACAGGTCTCGCGCTCGCCGGGCTGCTGATAAGCCTCGGGGGCTGCCCGCGACACCCCGCAAACCGTCCAGCAGATCGTGCCCAACTCGTTCAGCAGGGCTATCTCAAGGCCTCGAACACGGACGCGAGTGACGGCTTCGGATACAGCGTCGCCCTCGCGGGCGACACTCTGGCCGTGGGGGCGAGCTCCGAGGACAGCAACGCGACGGGGGTCAACGGCAATGCGGACGACAACAGCGCAGCGGAGAGCGGCACGGTCTATGTGTTTACGCTGCCGTAGAGCCGGTGCCTGAGGGGAGCAAGGACGCGGCTTTGCCGTGGTGGCCGCCGAGGTGCGGAACCTGGCGCAGCGGTCGACGACTGCCGCCAAGGAGATCAAGGGCTTGATCAATGAGTCCATTCAGTGGGTCACCGACGGGAGCGAGCTGGTCGATCAGTCGGGCAAAACGCTGGCGGAGATTGTGGGCTCGGTTAAGCGGGTCACCGATATTATTGCGGAGATCACGGCGGCCTCGCAGGAGCAGGCCCAGGCGCTGATGCATCAGGTCGGGTCCTTCAAGATGACGGGGAGCGGGCAGGAGAGCCATGCGCGGCCACGGCCGCTCATAAGCCCAGTCTCACTTTGGTCGGCCCGGTGAAGAAACTGCTGTTCAAGAAACCGGTGGCGCCTCACACGACTGCGTCGGAATCGGTCAGTGTCGCCGCCGGCAATGGCAAGGATCGCAGGCAGAAGGACAGCGAGTTCGAGGAATTCTAAAATTCAGGCAAGAGGCACGAGGCGAGGGGGGTGAAATCCTCGCCTCGTGCTCCAGTCCCGGGCCTGACGATGCCAATCCCTGTCGGACCTGAATTGAACGAGCCCCTGGCCGACCGCATCCTGCACAAAATCGACTGCGAACTTCCATCGCGAGATATTCATCGGATACCGCTTTGTTGGTATTAGGCCTAAGTGGTGGCCACAAAATCAGGGGAACTTCAACCGTCACTCTTTCTGGTCAAGATCTAACAGCTTCCAGCCGATAACAACATCGAACGGGAGTGATCCATTGGGTGCAGTACTGCCAAGTGCACCACACTCGCGTGTACACCCCTAGAACACAGGAAGTATTGTGCCGATCCATCGAATCTGCCCCGCACTCGTATGAGCCAACGTAGCATTACCCTCGGCATTCTGATGGCTGTTGCCGCTACTATTGCCTCGGCCTTTGTCCATCCGGAAGCCCAGGCGATTCCGCCCTTTGCTCGCAAGTACAATGTGAACTGCACGGCCTGTCATACCGCGCCGCCGATCCTGAATCCCTTTGGCCAGCGGTTCCTCGAAAACGGGTATCAGTTGCCTGGGACAGAAGACGGCGGCATTATCGGCAAGAAAAAGTTGGGCGACGTGACGCTCGACGACGTAACCAACTTCGTGGGCTTTCGCATGGTTGGGAACGTGACGCGCAGCTGGAGCTTCAAGCAACAGAATCCTCCTGGGGCCGCTGCCGGTGTCGTCCAAAACAAGACGGAGTTCACATTTCCCGATGCCTTTACCATGTTCACCGCCGGGACGTTGACGAAGAACGTCGGTTTCATGGTCGAGTTGGGCCATGATGTCGAGGGTGGTACCACGGCGGTGGAACGAGGCTTCGTGACGTTCAACAATATCGGGTACCATGATCTCGCGCATGTCCGGGTCGGTCGGTACGATCCCTCGGCCTTTTACTCGTATGTCACGATTCGTCAGCAGTTGAACGACGTCGTGGAGAGCACGACGAGTGGATGCACACCCTTTACACCCTGCGGGCTCAACCGAGCAGGTTTGGCCCCGAGCGCCTTCGCCGCCAAATTCTACGGTCTCTACCAGCGGGATGGAACGGCCATCTCGCCCTTTGCCTCCTCCTTGTTCAATTCAGGGGGTGAAACCGGCGTGGATATCCATGGGCGCCCGTTCGGCGATTGGTTTCTGTACCAGGTTGGTGTGTTGAATGGGGCCAACGAGGGATTCGGCGATTCGAACAAGGGCAAGGATATCTATGCCATGCTCAGATTCGACTATGCAAAGTCGAATAATTTTTCCGCCAATATTTCGGGATTTGTCTACCGAGGCTACAGCAATGCCAAGGTGCAATCGCAGGATGATGTGAATTGGAACCGCTATGGGCTGTCGGCTCGTGCGACTTATAAAATGGTCGACATCTACGCGGCCTTTGCGGTGGATAAGATCGATAAGACACCGACGGCCGTGGCGGGCCTGTTCGACTCCACCGCGACCGGTCTGACCATCGGCGCCGATACGTATGTCACGAACAAGACATTGATCTCGCTCCGGTACGACAACCTGGATGCCGGTGGGATGCTGGATCAGCGGAAGTCGGCTACCTTCGTGGGGCTCCAAGTAAAACAGTTCCTGCGTACCAACATCGCGATTTTCGCGCGCAATGACTTCAACGTCAGAAAATCCGAAGGGAGCGACACGGCAGCGCGGAACCTCCGCAACGCCTTCTTCAGCGGTGTTGACATCGTATTCTAGCGCGAGAAAGGGTGATGGCTATGCGACGGAGACTCATGACGCTATCGGCCACGATCCTGGCCATCGGATTGGCGGCCACGACGGTTTTGGCCGTGAAGCCGGAAGGCAATCGAGCGACCAGAGAAAATGGGCGAGTGATCTATGAGCGGTCCTGCCTGTTCTGTCACGGAGCCGAAGGCAAGGGCGATGGGCCTGCAGGCTGGTTCATCGGTCGATATGAGGCCCCCCACCCGCGTGACTTTACCTCCGAAGGGTTCAAGCTGAGGAGCACCGAATCCGGATCGTTACCGACGGACCAAGACCTCTTCCGCACGGTGACGCGGGGGATTCCCGGCTATATGCCCTCCTTCGCTGGCTTGACGGAAACGGAGCGCTGGCAGGTGATCGCCTATGTGAAGAGTTTCAACCCGGCGTTTCAAACGGAAACACCGGCTCCGCTTCTGCTCGGTGGACCTGCCCCACTGGCGTCACCCACGAGCATCGAAACAGGAAGAGCCCTGTATGTGAGATTCGAATGCCAAGCCTGTCATGGCATTGACGGGCGCGGGGACGGTCCGGTTAGCGAAGCTGGGGATCTAAAAGATGCGTCAGGGCTCAGGATTTTTGCTACCGATCTCACCCGCCCATTGTCGTTTAAGAATGGTTCGTCCCCCCAGGATCTTGTCCGGACGCTCATGACGGGTCTTGACGGAACACCCATGCCGTCGTATGCCGCGCAGCTTACCGGCAAGGAGGACGAAGCCTGGTACCTTGCCCAGTATCTTCTCTCATTGTCGTCAGGATCGTTCCCATAACCGTGTTGAAGATCTTTGTCCACCTACCAGGTGCAAGCGGCTCTTCCCTCGACACCTTCCTGAGGTCCAGGCCGCGACACGTTACGGTAATGAAAAAAAGCACCGATAACAACTCAAGCAGTCTTCACTTTTGACGTGGGGGAGTCGTATGCCTGGTCGATGGTGCCCTTGTTGGAGTCGTCGTTTCTATCCCCTTCTTCTCTTTGTCGCCATACTCGTGACAGGATCCGGAGCCATGCCACTCACCAGTCTTGCCGGGGAGACTGGAGCCACTCTCGTCGGGCGTGTTGTCTTTCGGGGAACTGTCCCACCGCCCGAAGTTGTCACGGTCACGCGTGATCCGAAGACCTGCGGCGAGACCAGAACAATTCAGCCGCTCGTCGTCCATCCGAGCACACGCGGCATCCAGAACGCGGTAGTCAGTATCGAGGGGGAGAACACTTCGCCTAATACGGATACGACGAAGACCACAGCGATCACCAACACACAGTGTGCGTTCAGCCCCCATGTCGAGGCCATCAGGGTTGGTACTCCTCTTGAAGTGCGCAGCCACGACCCCGTGTTGCACAACACGCACATCATGACGGGCAAACGCACGTTTCTCAATGTGGCACTTGTTCCCGGGGGACATCCGGTGGCGAAGGTTATCAAGATGCCTGGGTTGTACCACGTTCAATGCGATGCGCACGTATTCATGCAGGGGTCCGTCGTGGCCTTCGATCATCCGTATTACGCGGTGACGGAGGCGCAGGGAGACTTTCGGATCGTTGGTGTGCCCGCGGGCCGGCATCAGGTCACCGTCTGGCATGAAACGCTCGGGGCACTGCATCACGAGGTTACCGTGCCGGCACAGGGCGACGTGTCCATCACCATCGAGTTCCCCTGACGTTCCTTGCATTCACTTGGGATCTATGGTCACGATGGTGTCTTGGTTCTTCACATGGTTCGACTGGCTTCTGAAGCGATGGCGCTATAGCCTGGAGGTCCGAGTCACGCTCGGGCTCTCCGGCATCATCCTTGTCATTATGGCCGGCGGGTCCGGTTTCGTCATCGCTCAGCAAGGCAAGATTATCCTGCAGGCTGCTGAGGAGAGAGCCGCCGCCTTCGCGCACACCTTTGCGGTCATGGGTGCGACGGCCGTCATTGACAACCTTTTCCGCATTCAGGAGGCGATGACTCAGTACCTCACCGATGCTGATCTCCTGGAAATCGATGTCATCGATCTCGACAACATGATCGTAGCCGCAAAACACACGGCACGTATCGGCACGATATTGACTGAGTCTGACTGGATTCTGCGACGCACCAGTACGACCGAGGACATCTCCTATGGGCAAGAACAAGACGGGGCTCCGTTCGTCGTCATCGTGGAACCGCTCTATGACGGCAACGAACCCACTGCCTGGGTGCGGGTGAAATATTCGTTCGTGCAAGCGCAACGGGAGCAGTGGCAGATGGCAGGACAGCTGCTGGGAGTGAGTCTTCTCCTCATGATTGTGGCCATAGGTGCCCTGCGCATGATGATGCGTCGCATGTCCAATATTTTCGGGAACATATTGATTCCTCTCCGAAACACCCTCGACACGGTGAGCGGGGGCGCTGCTATTCCCCACCAACAAAAAATCCAATCGGCGTTTCCTGAGGAAGGGGAGATCGAACACCTGACGCACGCCGTATCGTGGACTACTGACGTCCTTCGAACCCAAGCTGAGTATCTGCAGACGCTCAATATATCGCTCGAAAAGCGGGTTCGCGAGCGGACGGCTGAATTGGACCTCTCACGGCAGAAAGCGCTGGAAGCGGTCAAGGTCAAGTCGGCCTTTCTGGCCAACATGAGTCACGAAATCCGCACCCCCATGAACGGCGTGATCGGCATGACCGGTCTCCTCCTCGACACGGATCTCACGCCCGAGCAGCGGGAGTTCGCCGAGACTGTCCGCAGCAGCAGCGAGCACCTGCTCACCGTCATCAACGACATCCTCGACTTTTCCAAGATTGAAGCCGGCAAGTTGACCTTGGAAATCATCGACTTCGACTTGCGCACCGTGGTGGCCGAGACGCTGGACCTGGTGGCCGAGCGCGCGTTCGGTAAAGGGCTGAATCTGGCCTGCCTGGTGCACGCGGACGTGCCTGCCGCACTCCGTGGCGATCCCGGACGACTCCGCCAGATCCTGCTCAACCTCGTGGGGAACGCCATCAAGTTTACGGAGCAGGGTGAGGTGGTGGTCTCCGTCACACTGGGGCACCACACCGAGACCGAGGCCACGGTGCGGTTTGATGTGCAGGATACCGGAATCGGCCTGTCCCCTGACGCGCAAGGGCACCTGTTTCAGTCCTTCAGCCAGGCCGACAGCTCGACCACGCGCAAGTACGGGGGCACAGGATTGGGGCTCGCCATCTGCAAACAGCTCACGGAGCTCATGGGGGGTCAGATCGGGGTGGACAGCCGGCTGGGCGACGGCAGTACGTTCTGGTTCACCGTTCAGCTCGGCACACAGCCGCAGGCTACAGTATCGGTAGGGACCATGATGTCCCAGGATTTGCGAGGGCTGTGTCTCTGCATCGTGGATGAGCATTCCACCAACCGCCGCATCCTAGAACTCTATGCCGGGCGATGGGGGGTCCAATGCCTGCTGGCGGAGGATGGCCCCCAGGCCTTGGTGCGCTTGCGCGAGGCGGCGGCCCGGGGCCAGGCCTGTGACTTCGCCATCATTGACATGCAAATGCCGGGGATGGATGGCCTGGAACTAGCCGGCGCCATCAAAGCCGATCCGGCGCTGGCGTCAACCAGGCTGGTCTTACAGACGTCTCAGGGCCAGCGCGGCGATGCCACGGCGGCACAAGCCGTCGGCTATGTCGCCTACCTCACTAAGCCGGTGCGGGAGGCGCAACTGTATGCGTGTCTCACCACTGTGCTCACACCATCCGCAGGCCGACCTGCGCTGGTCACTAGGCATAGTTTGGCTGAGGCGACCGCGCGGGCTACCGCCCGGATTCTGGTCGCCGAGGATAACGTCGTCAACCAGAAGGTCGCCGTACTTATGCTGGAAAAGTTGGGCTATCGTGTGGATCTCGTGGCCAACGGCCTAGAGGCCCTCAATGCCCTGGCGCGCATCCCCTATGCCGCGGTCGTGATGGATTGCCACATGCCGGAGATGGACGGCTTTGAAGCGACGCGAGAAATCCGCCGGCGAGAGGCGATGGGCAAGGGGCCAGAGGCAAACAAAGGAGAGGAAGGCTCGTTCCTCTCGCCTCATGCCTCTCGCCATGTTCCCATTATCGCCATGACGGCGAATGCCCAGCAGGAGGATCGAGACCGGTGCTTCGCAGTCGGCATGGATGACTACCTGAGTAAGCCCATGCAGCCCACGGTGTTGGCAGAGGTCCTCGCGCGCTGGGTCAGCGCGCCTGCCTCGATCTCCAACTCCACAGAGGACCATCCACTGCAGACCGCCTCAGGCGGGACGGCCTGCTGATCACCCGAGAGGCTCTGCGCGGTGGAAACCGTGACCCAGTTGTCACCACTAGTCCATTGGACGGCAAGGAACGAACACGATGTCCATTTTGATTGTTGAAGACAATCCGGTCAATGCAAGACTGTTAGCGCTCATGTTGCACGCACAGGGGTATCAGACGGTGGTGGCCAGGAACGGCAAAGAAGGCTTGGTGACTGTGGCTGAAACACCAGACATTCAGCTGATCATCACCGATTACATGATGCCGGAAATGGATGGGTTGGAGTTTATTGTGAAGGTCAGGGCCTTGCCGGCATGTAACCAAGTTCCGATTCTTGTCGCATCGGCGCATGCGGATCTTGAAACCGTCAAACGGGTGCAGGGATTACAGTGCGATGGCTTCCTGGTGAAACCCATCGACAAGCACCAGTTGATCAAACGGGTTGATGCCCTCATCCGAGCGCAGCCGGTCGTGCTGCTTGCCAAACAGAAAACGATGGATCGATTGGGCCTTGGGCTGACGGAATATCATGAGCTGGTCCATGCGTTTGCGGCCCAATTGGCCGCAATCATCCCGATTGTGGTGCTGGAACATGGAGACGCGGACGAGCCCATCTCCGAGAATCTCAGTCGGTTGCTCAAGGACCTTGCGGAAAGCGCGTCCATGCTGGGGGCCGATAAATTCTTCCGGCTGTATTCGAAGGACATGGGAGGCGGCCGGCCGGTTCGGTCGCACTGCCCTGCACTACTGAAGGCGCTTCAAGAGTTGGAAAGGGCGCTTATGGTGTATGGACAGTCTCCACCGACTCCCGTGGCAGGAGCTGACGCGGCCCTCCCCCCTCTGTTCTGAGCCTGTTCTCACATTCAGCAGGCTGACGTGGCTCTGGGCGAGTCCCCTTTTCATGCTGGCCGCGTGTGATCCGCCCAACAGTATGAGGTGTCGCATCATTTTTGACGAATGATCGTCGCCTGCACCATGGTAGGGATCTGGCTCGTGGCCTATGTCTTAAAGCAGGTCCTCTTTGGGCGCGAACGATTTGGAGGGCCGGACCGGCACTACTTCGCTCTATGCGCAGTTGTTTTCTGTCCATATGGCGCTGGCAGTGACGACGATCAGCCTCGGCGGCTACAACCTTAATTCTGGTCTATCGCATGTTGTTCGTGTGGTACCCGGGTTCGTGATGCGGATTCGGTTAAGAGTTTCGAGTTTTCGGAGGAGGTTCCCTGACAACTTGAAACTAGAAACCAGACCAAACAAACCAGACAGACCAGACAGACCAGATGAACCAGATCAACCAGGCGGGCCTCGCTACCTCGCGACCCCTTCGACCGGATGTTGATTGCCAGGCCATTGAGCACGACTGCGTGCTACTCACACCCGATCCACTCATCGCTCAATACTCTGTGAGAACCCAGTGGTGAGCGAGTATGCATTCACGTCGTTATTGGCGTAACATTCCGACCATTTCCTCTTCCAGTTCATCGGTTGTACAGACGCCCGCCTGTCTTTCAGGCGGTATCGACAGTCAAGGCACTCAACACATAGGCCGATAAGACCATAGCTATCCAGGGGCTGGAGTATCTGGTCTATCTGGTTTGTCTCGTTTGTCTGGTTTGTTTGGTTGAACAAGATCAACTAGATAGACAAAACAAACCAGATAGACCAAATAACGGTCTTCTTGCGCTGGCGGACTTTTCCAGCGTCCTACTAGTCAAGATTCGACAGTAACCAACCGATAGAGCATCGACGGAGTGGACTGCAGGGGTGTGAGGGCTTGCCAAGGGGAAGATTCCAGTTCGAAACATCACTGTAGAAGGGAATGACCTGTCGGGATTGCTTGTGTGTCATCGTCGTCTTAGTACCTTCTTGGATGACACCATCGCAGGCATCATCACCGCAGCCGCTGTGAAGCCGTGCGCGCTGTTTGCCACATATGGAGCGTAACCGGTCATGGACTACTCGATTTCGCCCAAGGAGTTCGAACAGTTTCGTGCGCTTATCTATGAAGAATGCGGAATCAGCCTGAATGAGAGCAAGAAAACCCTGCTCGTGTCTCGGCTTTCCAAACGGCTGCGTACGTTGGAGCTCGACTCGTTTCAAGCCTACTACGATCGGGTCGTAGGCCAGATGGAGAGCGATGAATTCACGCTGCTCCTGGACCTCGTCTCGACGAATAAGACCGATTTCTTCCGCGAGCCGAAGCATTTCGACTTTTTGCGGGAACAGATCCTTCCGATGCTTCAGTCCACTCGGCGCATCCGCATCTGGTCGTCGGCCTCCTCCTCCGGCGAGGAGCCCTATACCATTGCCATGACGCTGTACGATAGCGTTCCTGATCCGGAACGATGGGATTTCCAAATCCTGGCGTCGGACATTTCGACGCGCGTGCTCGCCAGAGCCGCGTCAGGTGTTTACGAAGATGAGCGCGTGCGGGACCTTCCGACGGAGACCGTCGAGCGACATTTTTTGAAAGGGAAGGGAGACCGCGCCGGGATGATTAAGATCAAACCCCACCTGACCCAGATGGTTCGCTATCGCCGGATCAACTTGATGGACGACACCTTTCCGATCAAAGCCCCCTTGGATCTGATCTTCTGCCGCAACGTGATGATCTACTTCGATCGTCCGACACAGGCCAAACTGGTTTCGAAATTCCATCACTACCTGAAACCGGGCGGCTATCTCTTCATCGGACATTCAGAGAGCTTGCAGCGACTCGATCAGCCGTTCAAGTCCGTCGCGCCGACGATCTATCGAAAAGAAACGTGAAGCGTATTTCGTGAAGCGTGAAGCGGCGGCAGAAGGCGTGAAGCGCAGCAGAGTGTGAAACGTGAAAGGAAACGTAAAACGTCCGAATCCAGAAACGAACGGCGCTTCACGTTTCACGAGATACGCTTCACGCCGGGTTCCATGATAGGGTTCGCGGCACAGGAGATGCGCGAATGAAAATCACGAACTTTCGAGGATTGGATGTATGGAAGCTGGGCAAGGACATCGTGCTGGACATCTATCGGACAACAGCACTCTTTCCCAAAGAGGAAGCCTACGGTTTGGTTTCGTAGATGCGAAGAGCGTCGGTCTCAATTCCATCGAATGTGGCAGAAGGGTTCAACCGGTTTCATAACAAAGAATATCGCCAACTGCTGTATGTTGCGCTAGGTTCTTGCGCTGAACTGGAAACCCAGGTGGAGATCACGACAGATCTTCAATATCTGGAGCGGAAAGATCGAGACCGATTGATCGAGAAGCTCGATTATGAGACGAGAATGCTACGGAACCTGATCAAGAAACTATAGACAGGCAGGCCGCGATCGACAATATACGGGAGTCTCTTGTGGACCCTTCACCTGACACGCTTCACGCTTCACGCTTCACGCGCGACGACCCGTTTGCCCATGTCAGGCGCATGCGCGACAGCCGCTTTCCTCATGAGATCGCGGCCATTTTGCCGGGAGAGTTTTTTGTCAGCGCTGACCCGATGATCGTCTACACGGTCCTGGGCTCCTGCGTGTCTGCCTGCATTCGCGATCCGGTCGCCGGCGTCGGGGGCATGAATCATTTCATGTTGCCGGCTCCGAAAGAGCACCAATCCGGGGATGCCTGGGGAGGGGAGTCGACGCGCTACGGTTCCTATGCCATGGAAAGCCTGATCAATGAAATCCTGAAACGGGGCGGGCTCCGACACCGACTCGAGGTGAAACTCTTTGGCGGCGGAAAGATTTACGAAGGCAATATCGATGTCGGTGCGAACAATGCTGCGTGGGTTTTGGAGTATCTGAAGAACGAAGGGTTTCAGGCACAGAAGACCGATCTGGGCGACGTGTATCCCAGGAAATTATATTACTTTATCGACTCGGGCCGCGTGTTGATGAAAAAAATCCAACGGGTCAAGAACGATACGATCTTCGATCGGGAAATGCGATACCAGCAGCAGTTGGTGCAGGTGCAAGAGGCCAGCGATGTTACGTTGTTCTAAGCGACGTGAAACGTCGTTCGTGAAGCAATTCCTGAATCTGTTGACCTGTTGATCTGTTGAATGTTCTGAATTCATCAGATCTTCAGATCGACAGATCGTCAGATATCTTCCGCTTCACGTTTCACGAGATACGAGGTAGGAGAGATTTATGGCAAAGATTCGAGTCTTGACCGTCGACGACTCGGCGCTGATGCGGCAAGTGTTAGCGCAACTGCTCTCAAAGGATCGTGACATCGAAGTGGTCGGGTCAGCGCCTGATCCGTTCATTGCGCGACAGAAAATCAAAGCGCTGAATCCGGATGTGATCACGCTGGATGTGGAAATGCCCAAGATGGATGGGTTGACCTTTCTTGAAAAATTGATGGCGGGACACCCCATGCCGGTCGTGATGGTCAGCTCGCTGACGGAAGCCGGATGCCAGACCACGCTCCGCGCGCTGGAGCTTGGCGCGGTGGATTTTATTACCAAGCCCAAGATCGATCTTCGGGAAGGCATGGAAGAGGTTGCGCAGGATCTGATTGCGAAAATCAAAGCTGCGGCCATGGCGAAGGTGAGGGGTACGGGGGTAGGGGGTAGGGGAAAAGCCGAACCGCTTGCCTCCCGCCTCTTGCCGCTGGCCTCGTCGGCGATGATCAAGACGACCGATACCATTATCGCCATCGGCGCCTCGACGGGAGGGACGGAAGCGTTGCGAGCGGTGCTCGAAGTCCTTCCACCGAATACGCCGCCGATCATCGTGACGCAGCATATGCCGGAACGATTCACTAAAACCTTCGCCGATCGTTTGAATCAGCTCTGTCGCATTTCTGTCAAAGAGGCGGAGGATGGCGACAGCGTCTTGCCGGGACATGCGTTGATCGCTCCCGGTAGCTATCACATGACATTGGTCCGCAGCGGGGCCCGTTACAGCGTCCGTCTCAACCAGGACCCTCCGGTCAACCGGCACCGCCCGTCCGTCGATGTGATGTTCGATTCCGTCGCGAGCTATGCCGGGGCGAATACCATCGGCGTGATCTTGACGGGCATGGGCGGCGACGGTGCCAAGGGGATGTTGGCTATGAAACAGTCCGGCGCCTATACCATCGCCCAGGACGAAGCTAGCTGCGTCGTCTTCGGTATGCCGAAGGAAGCGATCAAGATGGGGGGCGTCGATAAGATTTTGCCGTTGGACGACATTCCTGCGGCCATGCTCGCTCACGCGAGCCGCAGCGAACGAGCGGCCTAACATACGCGTCAGGCCGGCGTGGAAGCTGATGACAGTATCTGTGCGCAATGTAATGAAAGGATTTGCTATGGATATCACACAGCGTGCCGTGAAGGGCGCCACCGTGCTGGATTTGAAAGGCGATCTGACCTACAGCAATCGGGCTGCGTTCAAGACCGCCGTTGAGCAGGTCAAGAACAGTAACTGCCGGCACCTCATCGTGAATATGGAGCAGGTGCGATTCGTGGACAGCTCAGGTCTTGGTCTGCTGGTGCTCGTGTCGCAGACCTTCAAGCTCCAGCAAGCCCAGATCAGTCTCCTGAAGCCGCAGAGCTACGTCCGGGAGATCATGAGCCTGGCCAACATTCCCAAGATGATTCCGATCTATGAGACCGAGGGAGACGCGATTACTGCGCGTGCGGCGTAACGGTTCCGTCGTCAATGGTGGGTGCTCATGAATCTCAACTCAACCCAACGTCTTGTCCGTTCTTCCGACTCGTCGGCCCCGTCCTCTTCCATGGTCGGCACAATTCTACTGGTGGAGGATGAACCGGTCACGCGGACCAGCATGGCCGCGAGGCTGACGCGGCTGGGGTACCGAGTCCTTGAGGCCGAGAACGGACGAGTGGGTCTTGACGTGGCCAGGCGTGAGCATCCGGATCTTCTCATCGTCGATTGGATGATGCCGGAAATGGATGGGCCCACGTTCTGTGAAGCGGTGCGCCGCGATCCCTTGCTGAAATCAAGCCAGCTTCTTCTCATGACCGCTCACGATCAGCCGGTACAGATTGCCGAAGGGTTGGCACGGGGCGCCGATGACTTTCTGAGCAAATCGGCCAGCAAGCAGGAAATCACCGCCCGTGTGCTGGCCGGTCTGCGCACCAGCCGGTTGGTGCGTGCACTCGAAACGGCGGGCCAAGAACTGGTCTCGTCGATGCGGCTCCTGCAAGAGAAGCAGGCAGAGACGGAGGCCGATCTCCAATCAGCGGCTCTATTCGTCCAGTCGCTGCTTCCTCCGCAAGGCAGCCCCGTACAGGGTATCGCGCTGGCGTGGGAGTATCAGCCGTCCTTGGTGTTGGGTGGGGATCTATTTGATGTGATGGCAGTCGATGAGGAGCATCTCGGCCTCTACATTTTGGATGCGTCGGGACACGGAGTGGCTGCCGCGCTACGCTCGGCTTCGCTGATGTCGTTTCTGCAAGTGGACAACGTGCTGCAATTGCTCGGCTCATATGATCCCGTCACGGTGTTGTCCGAAGCCAACCGGCGGTTTCCCTTGAGTGCCGATGGGGAGTATTTCACCCTGTGGGTGGGACAGCTCCACTTGCCGACGGGACGCCTGTCGTATGCATCCGCCGGCCATCCAGGCGCATTACTCTGCTCGGCGCAGGGTCCTTCTCAATGGCTCACGCGCTCATCGTGTCCTCTTGGTTTCGACCCGGTCGCGCGGTTTGAACGCGACTGCGTCACCTTGATGCCGGCTGATCGGCTATTTTTATTGAGCGACGGGATTTACGAGGTCCAGTCTCCCAGCGGGGAACTCTGGGGCCGCGAGCGTTTCCAAAAGGTGATCGACGCGGAGAAGCGGACGTCTCTTTCCATGACGATCGGGACATGCTTTTCAGAGGCCCGACACTGGCAAGAGACGCACCAATTTCAGGACGATGCGGCGGTCATGGGGATTGAACTGACTGGTTCCCCGAAAGGGATGGTCAATGGATAAGACTCTGGTGTTGGACTATTCAGAAGCCTTGGACCGCGCAGATGGCGATAGGGACTTCTTCCTCGCCTTGGCCGGGATTTTCTTGCAAGAAAGCCCGCAGGAAGCTGCGGCGGCGCGCGCCGCGCTGGGGCGGCAGGATCAAGCCGGTTTGGTGGCCGCGGCGCATAAGCTGAAAGGATCGGTCGTGGAGATATGCGCGCCGCGACTTTACGAGAGCGCAAGGCGATTGGAAGAGTTGGGCCGGCAAGGTGAGTTTGCTGAGGCCTCGTCGGTCTGTGCGGAAGTCGAAACACAATTGATTGAGGTGCATGGCGCGCTTCGGGAATTGATCGCCGGAGGATTTCCATCATGACCACTACGACAGGTTCAGACACACAGGCGCGTACGCTGCTCGTC
>JANYBU010000222.1 GCA_025360665.1 Nitrospira sp. | reverse complement strand
CCACTTGGGCTTTGAACACCGCTGAGTGCGTCCGTCTCGTTCTCTTTGTCATTCTCTGCTCCCTTTCATCGCCCTGTAGGGCCATCAACGGGAGCAGATTCTCCACTTATCGGCGTGTTCAAATTTCCGGGGCCGCTTCTGTCTACTGCAAAGTCCAATGCTTATCTACTGTTCACCCACAGAAATGGTCCGTCCAAGCTCACTCGTTACCCCTCTCTGGGAAGGACGGCTTCCAGTGATCTTCCACTGCGCGCATCAAGCGACCACCGTTTCATCGTGGGGGCTCTGCGAGCAAGAAGGGCACCTGGCCGCTCCCTCCATCTTTCTCAGGCCGCGCGTTGCGCGAACACAAGAGACCAAGCGGCCATCACCTTCCTTCTCGGATATCTTTCCCTCCCCCCGTTTCTCAGCAGGGTGGCCTGGACTGGTTCCTCACCGCGCGCATCGAGGGAGCACATTCTGATCGTGCGCCCTCTGCGAGCGAAAGGGACCGTCCATGCCGTCCTTTCTCTTCCAGTTCCATGCTTTCGAGCTTGCTCCTCCTTCTCACTAGAGGGTGGCCTGTTTGGGCTCCCACTGCGCGCGTCCAACGAGCACTGTTTTATCGTGCGCGTTCTGCGAGCACAGGGGGTTCACCAGGCCACCCCCCTCTCTATTGACTGCCCTTTCAACTGGCTCCTATAATCACGTCACGTTTCTTCCTGCAACCGGCTGATTCAGCTCATAAAATGGCAGAATTTACGCATTTTAACGAGTCGGGGCGGGCACGGATGGTCGATGTCAGTGCCAAAGACTCGACCGAACGGGCTGCGACGGCTCAGGCCATGGTCTTTCTCCTGCCAGAAACTCTTGAAAAGATTCAACGGGGCAAGATTGCCAAGGGCGATGTCTTGTCCGTCGCGCAGGTCGCCGGCGTGATGGGAGCCAAGAAGACCCCGGACCTCATTCCCATGTGCCATCCGATTCTCCTCACCAGCGTCGACATCTCATTTAAAGAAGAATCTCAACTGGATCGCGAAGGCCGCTGTTCGATCACCATTCTGGCGACAGCCAAGACGACTGGGCCGACCGGGGTGGAGATGGAAGCGATGACGGCGGCTTCGGTGGCGGCCTTGACGATCTACGATATGTGTAAGGCGGTGGACCGTGGGATGAGCTTCAGCAATGTCTGTTTGCTCGCGAAGTCTGGTGGAAAGTCAGTAACGTTTACAAGGCGTTAACGAGTAATATTCAAGTAACTGATGAAGGATACTGCGTGATTACGGTTCGCCTCTTTGGGATGATGAAAATGTTGGCGGGGAATCAGGGAACTTTGTCCCTGAACCTCGTCAATGGAAGACGGGTGAAAGACCTTGTCGGTGTGCTAGAAACTGGATACCCCGCCATCGGGGAACTGATTCAGAAGAAAAAAGTCCTCGTCTCGGTCAATCAAGAAATCGCGCATGAAGATACGACGATTCAGGATGGCGACGAGGTAGCCCTCTTACCTCCCTTCGCCGGTGGAGCAGCAATGGACCAGGTCAACGACGATGCCCAGTTTGTCCGCGTGCAACGGGAAGATTTTTCCGTGGATGCTGAGATCAACCGGGTGCGGGGTCGGTCGAAGCGCATCGGGGGCATTTCGATTTTTCTCGGGACGGCGCGCGACCGGTCCAAGGGGCGGGATGTAGATAGCATTACGTTCGAACATTACGAGGGCATGGCGCAGAAGACGCTCCGCGAGATCCGCGAGCGGGCGTTGAAGGATTTTGACATCATCGAGGTGGCGATCCTCCACCGGTATGGCGAAATCGGTGTTGGTGAAAACATCGTGCTGATTGTCGTGGGGGCTGAGCATCGGGCCGAGGCGTTCCGTGCCTGCACGTGGGCGATCGATGAATTGAAACGAATCACACCGATCTGGAAACTCGAACACACGCCGGAAGGCGAAGTCTGGGTGGAGGAACACCCGTAGAGGCGTGAATCGTGTTCTGAGGCGAGGGGGAAGCTGTTGAATCCATCAGTAGCCAGCGATTATGTGGTGCCAGTCGGCGATACCTTTGGTCGGCCGTTGCGGAGCTTGCGTTTGTCCGTGACGGATCGATGCAATCTCCGTTGTAGGTACTGCATGCCGGAGCAGGACTATGTCTGGCTGCCGCGCGAGGATGTGCTGACCCATGAGGAAATGGCAGGCCTGACGGGCTATTTCACCGACCTCGGCGTTGATCGTGTGCGGCTGACCGGCGGAGAGCCGTTGCTTCGACGCGATTTGCCTCGGCTGATTCGCTTGTTGCTCCAAAACCGGCGGGTGACGGATATCGCGCTGACGACGAACGGCATTCTTCTGGCGGACCAGGCTGAGGCGCTGTATGAGGCAGGGCTTCACCGCGTCACAGTCAGCCTCGATACGCTGAGACCGGAACGATTTCGCCAACTGACCCGCCGTGATGAGTATGCGCGCGTGTTGGAAGGGATTGAGTCGGTGGCTCGCGCGGGATTCACCGGCTTGAAACTCGATACGGTGGCGATTCGGGGCTTCAATGACGATGAGTTGGTTGCCCTGATCGAGTTTGGCAAGCATATGCAGGCGGAAGTTCGGTTTATCGAATATATGGACGTCGGTGGCGCGAACGAGTGGTCTCAAGAAAACGTGCTTTCCCGAGCGGCGATGCTCACGCTGCTGAGCGAGCACTATGGAACGATCGAGCCGATGCCTGAGCGGGGGGCTGCGCCGGCGCAGCGATATCTGTTGCCGGATGGGACGACCTTTGGGATTATTCCTTCGACGACCACGCCGTTCTGTGCGACCTGCGATCGCAGCCGGGTCACCGCCGACGGCATGTGGTACCGCTGTCTGTACGCGACGACGGGAACGGATCTGCGCAAGGCTCTCCGTGCCGGTGCCTCCGCGGACGAGATGCGGGCCTTGATCCGTGTCGGCTGGGAAGGCCGCCGCGACCGAGGTGCGGAAGAGCGCAAGGCACTTGAGCGGGACGGATTGCGTGTTGGGGGACTCATCGGTATTGAGAAACTTCGTGAAGACCCACATCTTGAAATGCACGCTCGGGGTGGCTGAGGTCCCATCTTGCCGCCGACACCAGTGCCACAGCAGGCTGCGGGAAAACTCGGTTTTGCACGATGTGCCGCTGTGATTTCACGAATGGCGATAGCGCCAGAGTAGCCCGCAGGATGCTCAAAAAGGCCGTCCAGCAAGGCCGCAGCGAGTGAAGAGGCGAGGCGTACGCTTCGGTACGTTGAGCCTCTGAGCGATGCGAGAACGCCGCTGGCGAACTTTTTCAGCATCCTGCTAGGACCAATCCCTGTTGATGCCCCTATGCTGGACACTGAATTCCTGACCATTTTAGGACTTGGGTTCGTGCTGGGGCTTCGCCACGCCTTGGACACGGATCATTTAGCTGCCGTATCCACGGTGCTATCGCAGCGACCCTCGCTGCGCGCGTCCGGCATGATTGGATTCAGCTGGGGGCTTGGACATACGGTGGTGTTGTTGCTGGTCGGGGCGGTGGTGTTGGTGCTCCGCGTGCCGATTCCTGAACCGATTGCGTTGGCGGCCGAGTTCGGCGTTGGCGCGATGCTCGTGTTCCTCGGCGGAATGCTCGGGGTGCGATTGGTCCGAGAACGCTGGCATGTGCATACGCATGACCATGACGGTGAACGACACGTGCACCTGCATAGTCATGCGCTGGTCGAGGATCACGGACATGTACACTGGTGGCGTGATTCCGTTCGACCGTTCTGTATCGGTATGGCCCATGGTCTGGCCGGGTCGGCGGCACTGTTGTTGATCGTGCTGTCGTCTGCGCGATCGGTGTCGGAGGGGCTCACGTATATCGCGGTGTTTGGGGTTGGTTCGATCCTGGGGATGATGTTGGTCGGGATCGTCGTGAGCCTTCCGGTGCTGTGGTCGCTGAACCTCGGGCGTCCCATCTTTCTCACGGTCCAAGGGCTGGCGAGTCTTGGGAGTGTGGCCGTCGGACTCACGATGATGTTCCAGATCGCCTTTGGTGGCCAGCTCTTCTGACATACGCACCGTCACTTTCATCGATGGGAAATCTACGTGCGTCATACGGGCGGCTATGGTATTCTGCCATGTTCTTCATCCGTCGTTCGGGAAGCAATTCCGGAATCTGTTGATCTGATGATCTGACGAATTCCGAACATTCAACAGATCGTCAGATGTTTTCCATATCACGTTTCGCTGGTACCGAGAGACACGCTTGCGACTAAGAGGAGCGCGTTATGGCCTGGTTCAAAAAACAGAAAACGACCGAGACTGAACCTCCGAAACGATCCAAGATTTCGGAAGGGATGTGGCTCAAGTGCAACCACTGCCGAGAAATCGTCTATCGCAAAGAAGTCGAGCGTAATAATAAGGTCTGCCCGAAGTGCGACTACCATTTCCCGATTTCCGTCATGGAGCGCATTGCGCTCTTGGTCGACTTCGGGACGTTCAAAGAGTGGGATGCGGAGCTCGGTCCCCAGGACCCGCTGAACTTTCAGGACACGAAATCGTACAAGGATCGGGTGAAGGCGCACCAGGAGAAGACCGGCCGCAAAGATGCCATGGTGATCGGCGAAGGCATGCTCAATGGCCGTCGTGTGGTGCTCTGCGTGTTCGACTTCAGTTTTATGGGCGGCAGTATGGGGTCGGTC
>JANYBU010000220.1 GCA_025360665.1 Nitrospira sp. | reverse complement strand
GGCCTCGCGCGGCATCATGCTCCGCGAAATGATCCCACCTGTCGCCAAGGCCCGCTCTGATCTGAAGAAACTGCGCGCAACGCTCGAACGCATCAGCACCTCGACCAACGCCCGCGATTCAGGAGACTTTGAAGAATCCGGTCGGGAAGCGCACGCGATTCGCGAAATGGAAGAATCGATCGAGAGAGACATCCGAGCGCCGAAACTGTCGACAGGACCAAAGACGGGCGCCAGTATCGGCAGCGCACCAGCAGCAGGGCCGAGTATCGGAAAAACTCCAAAGACTGGCATCATGATTGGCGCGGAAGGCCTCACAGGCCAAGACATCGGAGCGTCATCGAAAAACAGCCACGACATCGGCGGCTCAGGCCCAGCAGGATTTGAGATCGGCGCAACCGGCCGTGCAGGGCCTTCGCTTGGAGAATCAAACCTCAATAACGAATCATCTTCAGCCGTCGGCTCATCGCTCCAACGTTCGACAGTAGGGTCCAGCCTCTCGGATTCGACGGTGGGATCGAGCTTCGGTGGCTCGAGCGTCGGCTCGAGTCTCGGAGAATCGAATGTCGGCTCGTCGTTCGGTTCTTCCTCGGTTGGGTCCAGCATTCAAGAACGCGGTACCGGCCCACAACAGTAATCCACACTACTGACTAGGAAGCACAGTGGGGACTGATTCCCACGTCTCTCCCCTATTCTTGCTCTTGTACAGACCGCTCCCATTCGTCCCAAGATAAAATAGCTTCGGATCGGTCTGGCTCTGCACGAGCGAGCGGACATTGAGTGTCGCAAGACCCTTGTTCAGCGTGGTCCATGTGGTCCCGCCGTCTTCGCTCCGGTGGATGCCTTCCCGGCCACCCAGGTAGATCACGCCCTTTCTCGTCCGATCCAAGACCATCGAAAACACCATTTGGTCCTGCAGGGACTGGCCGATGCGCACCCACGACGTCGCCGCATCCGTCGACTTATAAAGCCCCTCGAGCGTCGCGGCATACACCGTGTCCGGCTCATAGGAATCGACCAGCGTCGCCGTGACATTCAGCGCACGTGACGATTTGATGATGGCTGGGGACACGAGTCCGTTATTCACTTTTTCCCAATGTCCCGCTTGATCGACTGATTTATAAACGCCGCCACTCGTGCCCGCGTAGAGGATGCTTGGCCTCGTGGAGTCCAGGCCGAGCGTCACCACCATCAGCACTTCTTTCATGCCCTCCATTCGCTTCGTCCAACTGTCGCCGGCATTCTTGGTTTCGAACACGCCCATCGTCGTCGCGGCGAACAGATGCTGGTTGTCTGCCGGATCGAAGACAAACTGATTGACCACGGAAGAGATCGTCACATCATCCAACCCAGTTCGTTGCGAAACCCAACGCTGCCATCCATCGTAACTCTTGTATACCGCGTCGCCCTTCGTCCCGGCGTACACCGTGGCCGGGTAGGCCGGATCAAGCGCCATCGAAATCACGCGCGAGTGGCTCATGCCCTGTGACAGATTTGCCCAGGTCTGGCCCCCATCGCGCGTCTTATAGATGTAGTCGTTCGTCGCGACGTAGATGATGTCAGGATTCTTCGGATGGAGCTGGATAACGACGATGGCGTCGCTGCGATTGCAGCCGGAGAGAGCCGCGATAAAAAGAAGCAGAAAGGCAAGAACGTGTGTCATGCGTTGAACGTTGCAGAATCAATCCAGGATGCTCAAACAGGTCATCCAACAAGGCCGCAGGGAGAATCGAACGCCGAGGCGTGCTGCCGTATGCACGTTGAGGTGTTCGATCGACTGAGAACGCAGTTGGGGACCTGTTTCAGCATCCTGTTCTAGCGGTAGTTGGTGAACTGTAGATCAATCCCAAAATCCTGGCTCCTGAGAAACGCCATGGCAGCTTGAAGATCATCCTTGCTCTTGCTCAGCACGCGCACTTGCTCACCTTGAATCTGCGCTTGCACTTTCAATTTTGACTCCTTGATAGCCTTCGTCACCTCTTTCGCCTTGTCCGCCGCAATCCCGCTTTGAATCTTCGCCACCTGGCGCACCGTCCCACTCAGCGCCGGCTCCACAGTCCCATAGGTGAAGGCCTTCAGCGAGACCCCGCGCTTCACACACTTGGCCTTGATAATGTCGTTCACCGCATTGAGCTTATACTCATCGTCGGAGACAAGTGAGAGTTCCTTTTCCTTCTCTTTCAACGTAATCTCCGTCTTCGAGTCTTTGAAGTCGAAGCGCTGTTTGACCTCCTTCGTCGCCTGATCGACGACATTCTTCATCTCTTGCATGTCCACTTCCGAAACCACATCGAACGAAAATTGCTCAGCCACGATCCCCTCCTCTTCTCACGTCATCTATTTTCTTTCCTGCAGAAAACATTCTTCGATATTCCAAGGGGTGGCCTGCTTGATCTCCCACTGTGCGCGTCCAACGAGGTCCTTCCAATTCTCTATACCTCACTATAAGGGAGTGGCCAAGGCTGCCCTTTACTGCGCGCATCGAACGAGCACAGTTTCACCGTGCGCGTTCTGCGAGCAAGAAGGGCACCTGGCCGCTCCCTTCCCCTCCTTCTGAGGCCGCGCGTTGCGCGAGCACAGAAGATCATCAGCCTCCATCCCCTCCCCCTCAACAGCACCCCCCACCGGGCAACTGCCACCGCTGCTCCTCCTCATCATGACGAATCGTCGTCTGAAGTCTTCCCGGCGAACTTCCTCCTGCCATCACCACCACTTCGCTGCTGGTGAACGGCCGCTTCAAGATCACATAGCCATACCACTGCCTGATACTATCGCTCAAGACGATCACCGCGAGCAAGGCCACCAATGCCACCAGCCCCGCATCCAGGTACAGGGCAAAAGCCTGCCCGCTATCGGCAAGAGACGCCGCCTTGGTCACAAACATGCCGAACATCTCGTAGGACCCGACCAACGTGACGGTTCCGACAAACAACATCGGCAGCGCTGTGATCCACAGATATTGCGCCTTCCGCATCTTAATGAGCACCGTCGTCCCGATACAGAGGGCCAGGGTACCGAGCAACTGATTCGCTGCCCCGAACATCGGCCAGAGCGTCGAAATGCTGCCGGTGCCGATGAGATAGCCCCAGGCTCCCACTATCAGCCCGCTGCTCACCACCACGCCAGGCCACCAATTCATCCGCCTCAACGGAGGGTAGAAGCGCCCGCCCATCTCCTGGATGAGATAACGCCCCACGCGCGTGCCTGTATCGATCGTCGTCAGAATAAACAAGGCTTCGAACACCAGCGCAAATTGATACCAATAGGCCATCAACCCAGCCATACCAGGGAGCGCGGAAAAAATGGACGCCATGCCGACCGCCAAGGACACGGCCCCGCCAGGCCGACCCGCTACATCCGCCTCCACGAGTTGCGAAAGTTCCTGAATCCGCGAGACAGGAAAGCCCATCGCAGCCAGCGCCTCGGGCGAGAGCATCGTATTGATCGCCAGATAATCACCGGGAATCAACACCGAGGCCGCAATCAAGGCCATCACACCGACAAAACTTTCCAACAACATCGCCCCGTAGCCAACCGTGGCCTGGGATTCCTGCTCGATCATCTTCGGCGTGGTCCCGGAAGAGACCAGCGAGTGAAAGCCCGACACGGCTCCACAGGCAATCGTGATGAAGAGAAAGGGGAAAAGCGTACCGGGAATAACCGGTCCGCCTCCGCTGGCGAATATGGTGACGCGCGGCATCTCGATCGTCGGCGCCATCAGAACCACACCCACCCCCAGCAACGCCACCACCCCGAGCTTCATGAAGGTGGAGAGATACCCGCGCGGAACCAGGAGCATCCAACCAGGCAAGACAGACGCGAGAAACCCATAGCCGGCCAGTCCCCACACCAACATCGTTCGCTCAAGCTCGAACCATCCGGCCACCGAAGACTGAGCGACCACCCGCCCGAAGATCACAGCCGCAACCAACAGCACCACACCGATCAGAGAGACTTCCGCCACCTGACCAGGCCGAAAATTTTGAAGGTAGAAACCCATGATGAAACCGATGGGAATCGTCATCGCAATCGTGAAGGTGCCCCAGGCATTGAGATAGAGCGCATTCACGACAGCAAAACCCAGCCCCGCCAGCGCCACCACCACGATGAAGAGCACCGCCACCGCCGTCGCCGTGCCGGTGACAAGGCCCAGTTCATCGCGCGCAATTTCAGGAAGTGAGCGGCCATTCCGCCGCATCGACGCAACCAGGATTATGAAGTCCTGTACCGCTCCAGCCAACACCGCACCGATCACCAGCCAAAGAAAACCTGGCAAGAATCCGAACTGCGCCGCCAAGACCGGCCCAAGCAGCGGCCCCGCTCCAGCAATCGCCGCGAAGTGATGGCCGAACAACACGTACTTATTAGTGGGATGAAAATTGATTCCGTCATTCAAGCGCACCGCCGGCGTCACACGCTGATCGTTCAGTTCAACAACGCGCCGAGAAATCCAGCGGCCATAGAAACGAAACGCGAGCACATAAATACAGACCGCCGCCACGACCAGCCAGAGACCATTCACTTTTTCCTGTGGATTGACAAACCCGACAACAAAGGCAAGCGCAACCGAGCCGAGAACGGCGAGGAATCCCCAAAGCACCAGCTTTAACGCCGACATGCGCGGCATCCTATACGACACTGTAGGAAAGGGGCAACCGGACACCTCCATTAAGACATCAGGGAGGAACCTCTCGCAGATATTCCACTATCAACTAGTCATTCCTGTAGAAAATCGGCGCTGGCCAAGCTTGCGATAAATGACCAGGAATACACCCGACAAACCTACGATCATTTTATCGGGAGCGGGATAAATCTTTATCAATTTAACGCGATAGACTAGATTTTCAGAGACCTAACACTAGGCGAGAGAGGAACTTGAATGGATGTCTTTACTATTGTAACCCTTGAATCCTTGCCATGAGCTTTTCGTCAACAAGGTTAAGATCAAAATGATTTCCTTTAAGCCCTATGCGAATGAGATCCTTTATTTGGGGTTCTCTTTTTCTGAAAATTTCCAATTCCTTTATGCATCTTGCTATAGAAACGATTTTCGAAACAGTGAGTTCAATAAGATCAAAATGCCATTCATCATTTGCTGACACATCTGGTGTTGCTCCTCGTGACTTTTCCATCTTGATCCCAAGTTCTTCAATAGTCATTTGCTCAAGAAGAATATAGTCCACGTTATCAATGCTTGTCTTGCCTTTATTGACCGCCAAGGCCGCAATCACTCGATCAAGATTTGTATTGCCATCTTCGATACTCCACACGGAGAGCTTATTATTGGGAAATCTTAGGTCAAAAAGTGCGTTGGCTGGCAATTCACCGGGAGGAAGCCATGGCTCGTCGGTTTGCCATTTTCCCCAAGTGACTTTGATAAGAAAGGACGGCACTAGCGTTTGCGCTGAAGATACTCAAGAACTGAATGTAAGTATTGGCGAAGTTAGAAGTGGCCCTGGAAATTTGAACACGCCGATAGGTGGAGGATCTGCTCCCGTTGATGGCCCTACTGGGCGATGAAAGGGAGCAGACAATGGCCAAAAGAACGAGACGGACGCACTCAGCGGTGTTCAAAGCCCAAGTGG
>JANYBU010000217.1 GCA_025360665.1 Nitrospira sp. | reverse complement strand
CGACAAGCCGGAAGCGGGCATGAGCCACACCGGCACGGCAGAACGACGGAGCATTGATCAACCCAACCGAGTCAGCACAGAGAGCAGAGACTCAGATTCGCCGACCGTCGTTCAGACTCATTTCCGGATTGGAAAATACTGAGAGCACGCTCTGAAAATGCACGGGAAAACGCTGCTGGCGACGGAGGTCCACAAAATCCTCGCAAGAGGGTTCATTGCAGGAGCATTGGAAGCGGAACAACCAGTGGGCTCAGCCTACTCCCCGCCTGGAGAGCAGCGCAAGTGGGCACACAGAGTTTCTGAAACAGTCTTGCCTGCCCCAGTAAGCCGTCCGATTGCAAGGTGCAAGGTCAAGCAAGGACCCCCACAGCGCAACGTGCACAGCTCGTGGCAGGTTGGGCCATTGTCACCAGGCGTAGGCTTCTGGTGCAGGCCCGCCTGGGCCGGGGAAGATGTCGTCGAGCCGTTTCAGTGTGTCCTGGCTCAACGTGAAACTCAGGACGCGCATCGTGCCGTTCAATTGCTCCATCGTACGCGGTCCAATAATCGGCGCCGTGACGGCCTTTTGGTGCAGCAGCCAGGCGAGCGCCACATCGGCCTGGCGCTCGCCGAGTTGTCTGCACAGCGTGTCATAGGCTTCCAGCTTGGGGCGATATTTCTCGATATCTTTCTTCAGACCCTCGTCCGCACGTCGACCGACCTTCGCCGCTTCTAATGCCCCGGCCAACAGCCCGCGCGCGAGCGGACTCCAGGGGATCAGGCCAATGCCATAGGCTTCGCAGGCCGGAATCACTTCTAACTCGATCGTCCTCTCGTTCAAATTATAGAGACTCTGCTCCGACACGAGGCCGAGAAAGTGGCGGCTCCGCGCCAATTCTTGCGCCTGGGCCAGGTGCCAGCCGGCGAAATTGCTGCTGCCGACATAGAGTACCTTGCCTTCCCGGACCAACTGCTCCATCGCCTGCCAGATTTCCTCCCATGGCGTCCCCCGATCGACGTGATGCATCTGATACAGGTCGATGCAGTCAGTCTGAAGACGCCGCAGGCTGTCCTCGCAAGCCCGCTTGATGTGCAGGGCCGACAAGCGAGACTGATTCGGCCATTCGCCCACCCGGCCGAACACTTTTGTCGCCAGGACGACTTTCTCTCGCCGTCCCCCGCCCTGGGCGAACCAACGCCCCACGATCTGCTCCGTCCACCCTTCGCCCACCTTCCAGCCATATACGTTCGCCGTGTCGAAAAAGTTGATGCCCAACTCCAGCGCCCGATCCATGATGGCGAAACTGTCCGCCTCACTCGTCTCTGGCCCGAAGTTCATCGTGCCGAGACAGAGTCGGCTGACTTTCACCCCCGACCGACCGAGATGAACGTATTGCATAAGCAAGATCCCTTGATCACAACCGCGAATGAGACATTGTACACAGATGGGACGAACGGAGGATACTCAGGGCTCTTCTTCGATGTCCTCGATCGACTGTGTGAGTGCCCCTACGAACGCCGCCGGGTGAGTGAAGGATGGTCAAAAGGCCGTCCTCTTCGTGTGTGGTCTGTCTGGTTCAAGCAAATAATCGAGACAGACAAGACAGACCAAATATACCAGACAGACCAGATCAACCAGATAGGCCCATCCCGGTCGTGCCAGTCCCGCTCGTCGCTCAGGTTCATCTGATTCATTTGGTTTCTTTGGTCTATCTGGTTCCTTTGGGCCATAACCTAGACAAACAAGACGAACGAAACAACCCAGACAACAAGATAGATCAGCCTTCAGGGAGCGACACAGAGAGCCGGCGCGCCTCTTGACGAAGCGATCACGATGCGGCATCTTCCAGGGTACTGCGAGAACGAATCGTGAAGGAGGTACCATGGCCATGGCGTCCGTCGTGCTCCCGCTTGGAACGCCCGCTCCGCCGTTTTCGTTGCGCGATGTCGTGAGCGGTCAGAGCTACTCGCTCGCCTCGTTTAAGGGCAAGGCGGCCTTGCTGGTGATGTTCATCTGTCGCCACTGTCCCTATGTTGTGCATGTCGAGCAGGAAATCGCGAAGATCGGGCGGGACTACACGGACACAGGGCTTGGTATCATCGGCATCAGCAGCAACGATCCTGTGAGCTATCCGGATGACGCGCCGCCGCAGCTGAAGGAAATGGCTGAACGCCTCGGCTTCACCTTTCCCTTCTGCTTTGACGAAACCCAGGATGTAGCGATGGCCTATCGGGCGGCCTGCACCCCGGATTTCTATCTCTTCGATCGGAAGCGGCGGTTGGCCTACCACGGACAGCTCGACGACAGTCGCCCCGGCAGTACCAAGCCGGTCACCGGACGTGATCTCCGCGCCGCGATCAATGCGGCAATTGCCGGAAAACCCGTCGACAGCAAACAAAGAGCCAGCATAGGCTGCAGCATCAAGTGGAAGCGTGCACAGACGTAGCCCGTTGGTCTCCTGTGCTCACGAACCCCTCCACGATAAAACGGTGGTCGTTCCACGCGCACAGTGGAGAGCACACCAGCCGCCTCGCTGAATGCAGGTGTCTGTCAAAAATTGAGTTCAGCCCTCGTGTGGCCCTTCTCGTTCGTTCCGCCTGTCTCGCGCATCTCGCATCACCGTCCATGGACGCGCGCAAAGGACGGTCTTCTAGCTCACCCTAAGAGGAGAAGAATTCGGACATCATTTTCTGGCCCACGAAAATATCGAGAAGAGAAAAATGTACTCGCTCCACAAATTCTGATATACCACTCATACACTGTTCAACATTTTGACACCGAAGGGAGGTGGAGATCACATGGCAGCGAAGAAAGCAGCAGCGAAGAAGCCCGCAAAAAAGGCGGCGAAGAAGAAGTAGTCGTGCCATGAGGAGGCGGCGGCCACGTCGCCTCCTCACCTTCCCTGTTCCTCGATGTCTCTCAGACCTGAGCCGCATCTCGCCGCGGCTGATCAATCGGAACATTCCCCCGCAGAAATTTCTGTAAGCTCGACCACCCGAGAAAACACACCTCACATGGTAGCGACTATATTCTAAGACCAGACCGTCATCGGTATGGGACGGACGAGTGTGTCTGGATGCAACCGGAAAAGTTCAAGCGGGCCACGATGTGGTCGTGACAGCGGGAGTCGCCCTGTCGCCTGATGCATGCTGGAAGAGGTAACGACGACGACATCGGTTGGGTCATCGACGCGACAGCTCACCAGATGAGGAGGCCGACAACGCAGGAGGAGAGGGCCGACGGTTTGAGGTCACCAACACAAGAAGGTCGAGAGCAAAAAAAATGGGGAGGTGATGGCCACATCACCTCCCCGACTTTCTCTGCGTTGGGGAGAGCCCAAAGCGTCAAGAAAGCAGCACGCAAATCATATCATGAACATCCCCATGAAAGAAGAATTATTATTCTCACATAATTAAGGACTTGCGTGAGCAGCCTGTCGAGATACCTGGCCGAGGAGAGGAGACAGCAAGACCCCCGCACCATAAACCATGGACTGTTGGTGCGAGAGGTGGACGCAAAGGCGTGAGGAGTTTTCTTTGCTCCCGGAGCAGCAGCAGGGATAAAAGTCTCATGATCTTCTGTGCTCGCGCAACGCGCGGTCTTACCTACAAGAAGGTAACGGTTGAAGTTGAGCAACAATCGATCCAACTCGGCGTCTTCTCGACCCTCAACCTCGACCTGAGCCTTGACCTTCCAATGGGGGGCGCGCAGAAAAGATCATCCTCGGACGCTTCCCCTTGCCGCTAGTCATTCCCACGTCATCAGCATGTACGCTCCTCTCTCTTGTTTATTTGGTTTCTCTGGTTGCTTTGGTCTATCTGGTTTTTCTGTTTGTTTGGTTTGGTTCGTGATCTTGTTCATCGGACCAAATGAACCAGAGAGACGAGCGGGATTCTCGCTCAACTCGCCGAGATCTTCCGCCCAAGCCGAAGCGGCACCGAGGGAAAGCAGAACAGCCAGAGGACTCAGCCTACTCTCTGCCTGGAGAGCAGCGCACGCGGTCAACCTCGACACAGTGGTCGAGCGGGTGTGTCACTCATGCAGGAAGCGGTAGGCACTGCGGCGAGAAAAGACTCCTGAGCTCTTTTATTTGTCTCATGCTCTCGCGTTTGGGGCGGTCGTCGCTCATTTCCCTTTCGGCTTCCACTCCCGTGCCCATTTTTGCGCCTCGGCAATCTGGGCAGGGGTCATCTGTTTGGCGAGATCATTGCGGTATCCAGTCGCGACTTCATATCCGTTTCCTGCCGCCAGGCTGTACACATGTGGGCCTGGACTAAGTCCTGGGGTCCGCCCAGCCCGTTGGCATAGAGCAGCCCGAGATCGTTCTGCGCGCTCGCGCTTCCCTGCGCGGCGGCGTTCTCCCACCACTGTCGTGCCTTCGCGTAATCCTGCGGCACGCCCCATCCCTCGAAATACAGCGTCCCGATGAAGTCCTGCGCCTCTGCCTCCCTCTGCTCGGCAAGCGGTTGCCACTCACGCAAGGCTGTTGCGTAGTCGCCACGGTTATAAGCATCCATGCCAATTTCAAAATCGGACCATACGGGAGTGGCGAGACACATGATCGACAGCATAAGGGCCAGGGTGCGAACAGAAATCATGGACGGTTCCTCGCTCGGTGACTTCAGCCATTCCACCAATGGCACCTTGAGCGTGTGAGAGATGCGGAAAGGTATGGGGCGGCGAACCGTACTTAGCAGCCCTTGAACTGCTGTGCCTGACAGCGATTTGCCAGCCGCTGTCCTTCTCCAATCTGCGCAGGGGTCATGCGACCTGCGACCTCATCTCGCCTGTCTGCCGCGAGCTTCTGACTAACACCAGTCGAGTGTGCCGCTGCGAGGCTGTACCACATGTATGTACGCACATTGTCCTGCGGCACGCCCAGTCCCTCCTCATACAGCATCCCGAGACTGGTCTGTGCATCCGCGAGCCCCTGGGCTGCGGCCTGCTCGTACCACTGCCGCGCCGCCGCATAATCCTGGGACACGCCGCGCCCGAAGGCATACAGCGTCCCAAGGTTGAGTTGTGCCCTCGCGTGGCCCTGGACTGCGGATTTCTCGAACCACTCTCGCGCCATCACGTCATCCTGCGGCACGCCCTGCCCGTTGTAATACAGCAACCCGAGATTGTTCTGTGCCTGCGCAACACCTTGGGCTGCGGCTTTCTGAAACCACTGCCGCGCCTTTGTATAGTCTTGCGGCATACCCTGTCCGTCGCGATATAGCGTCCCGAGGTTGTACTGCGCCCCGGCGTGCCCTTGAGCAGCCGCTTTCTCGAACCACTGTCGCGCCGTCGCATAGTCCTGCGGCACGCCCTGCCCTTCGACATACAGCAACCCGAGGTTGTACTGCGGCTGCGCAACACCTTGGGCAGCCGCTTTCTCGAACCATTGTCGCGCCGTCGCATAGTCCTGCGGCACGCCCTGTCCATCGCGATACAGCGTCCCGAGATTGTTCTGTGCCCTTACGTCGCCCTGGGCAGCGGCTTTCTCGAACCACTGCCGCGCCGCCGCATAGTCCTGGGGCACGCCGCGCCCGAAGGCATACAGCGTCCCAAGGTAGAACTGGGCGCCAGCGTCTCTCTGCTTGGCCAGCGGTCGCCACTCACGCAGGGCTGTTGCGTAGTCTCCACGCTTGTAGGCATCCACGCCCGCCTGACTATCCGCCCATGCGGGCACAGCGAGACACACGAACGAGAGCACGAGGACGAGGGTGAATCGGAGAGGCATAGGCCGATTGTTACTCACAGGACATTCTCCGCGGGTTCCTGCACCAATCGTGTCACGTAATGCTGAAGACGCGCCTGGGTATGACGCTCGACTGAGATATTCTCCACCGCAAACTCCTGCCCTCTCGACCAGCGCACCACTGCCTCAGGCACCTCGATCCGTTGCTCATTCGGAGCGCGGAGCCGCGAGGGAGGAAAGCATACTTGAAACAGTATGTTGACCGACCGAACGGCGAGCCCGCCTGCCTGGACGCCGGGCCGACCGCGTCCAGGCTTGTCACAGCGGCGAATCCGCGATTGCAGCAGAAACGTTCATGAATAATGCGGGCTGGATCTGCTTTCCGACCAGCCCGCTGGGGTGCGAGGTCGCGTCACCGGTCTCGACCTTGAGCACCTTGCCATCGGGCGAGATCTCAGACTTCGAGATAGTCATCTCCATCCCTTGAAAATTCACGACCGTGACCGTGTGACGACTCTCGATCTTTTGGATCCTCATCGCTTGGCCCGATGGGTTATTTGGGCTCCGCAATCACTGCTTGCCGCACACAATTTCCCCCAGAGCGTGATCAATACTACCTGGTTCAATCGGTACCCCGGTGCCTCTGTCTACCTATATACCAGCCAGTGCTCCTCACATTCGTTCTTGCAAGAAGTCCACAATCCGATTCTCAGCTCAATAGGGATCTTCTCCGTTGTGTGCCCGGTGAAAGAACCCGCAATGGCCCCCGTGGCGAGGCGCGATCACCCGAATCTTCGGGTGACGCTGAATCAGGGGCCCCGTAAACATGGCGTAGGGAATGAAGGGATCATCTTGTGCCGTGAGGATGAGGGTGGGAGAAGTGGCCCTGGAAATTTGAACACGCCGATAGGTGGAGGATCTGCTCCCGTTGATGGCCCTACTGGGCGATGAAAGGGAGCAGACAATGGCCAAAAGAACGAGACGGACGCACTCAGCGGTGTTCAAAGCCCAAGTGG
>JANYBU010000213.1 GCA_025360665.1 Nitrospira sp. | reverse complement strand
CCACTTGGGCTTTGAACACCGCTGAGTGCGTCCGTCTCGTTCTTTTGGCCATTGTCTGCTCCCTTTCATCGCCCAGTAGGGCCATCAACGGGAGCAGATCCTCCACCTATCGGCGTGTTCAAATTTCCAGGGCCACTTCTCGCGTTCGAACCTGGCGCGTTCAGCACTAGACCCGCCACACTCTCATTGCTATCACACATAATATGAGTGGGGTATCCATCTCAATACGGTAACTAGGCTCGCCAAGTGCTTATTATGCTCCAACTGAGCCACCTGTTCAGCTCGAAACCAACCAGTGATTCTGACGCGATTCAGAGAGCCTTTGCTGCCGTGGGGTTGATTTCCTCTTCCGCCTGACCGAGCGCGCATTGCGCGCGTAATCTCCGCATCGAGTCCCCACGCAATGTGATCTGGATGGCCCCGCTCACCAATCGATCGAGGAGGGCACACTGTGGGGTTGCCTTGGCTCAGATCGTCGTGCCATTTCTCCACCAGAATTTAGCGCAAGAATGGCCTAGTCGGAATGCCTCTCGTCGTGATTTCTGGTCGTTCATCGTCCTTGCTCCTTCCCGTCTTTTACGATGCGTCATCGCCCCGCTTGATATTCTAGGGGGAACTTGATACATTTAATGGCATATCTTTCGGTATGTAGCACCATAATCTTTGAAGAGGGGGGCGTATGGCACACACGGTCAAACAGGACACGAAAGACACGGCAAAACTGTTTTTTTCTGGCCGAAGCCAAGCCGTCAGACTGCCTTTGCGCTATCGCATTGACAGTGCTGAAGTGTTCATCCGACGAGATGACAGCACCGGCGATATTATTCTCTCACGGGTACCCAAAAATGCGTGGAAAGAATTTTGCGCCCTGGTCGAGCGTACTGAACTGCCCGACGACTTTCTGAGCGATCGTGACACCGGGCCAGCAGAAGAACGGGATCTCTCGTGAGTCTATTCCTGCTCGATACGAACATGGCGAGTTTTGCGATGAAGCGGCACTATCCGCAGGTCCGGACTCACCTGGCGCGGGCGGCCAAGAAACATGGCATCGGTATTTCTGCCGTGACGCAAGGAGAATTGATCTACGGGTTGCATCGAAAGGATGCGCCCAACGAGCTGGTTGAGCTGATCCGAGGCTTTCTCATCCGCGTTGAGGTGTTACCGTGGGATACGCACGTGGCCGACACCTACGGGCAAGTACGGGCCTGGTGTACCAAGAAAGGGATTGTCTTCTCGGCATTGGATCTGATGATTGCCGCGCATGCCATCCATCTCCGTGCCACGTTGGTCACGAACGATCAGACCTTCCATCGGCTCGCGTTCCCCATGCTGAATCACACGCCATTTGAGTTGCGCATTCAAGATTGGACCACAGCGGACATCCTCTGACGAACGGGATACTCCCACAGTGAGCCTTTGGATGTCAGGTGATTGGTTTGGAGCATTGTGAGTGGCCGGTTTCGAGCAGAACAGGTGGCTGTTTTGAGCGGAACACGCAGCCAAGGGTGAGTTGGCACGACGATATCCAGTGAAGAAGGCGCTCTTGCGAAGTTTAGATGGCACCACGAACTCTTGTCCAGGACCTTTTTGTGGTGTGACATTAAAGTTGTAGACATTCAATGCTCGTGGCGGTTTTCAGGTACGAGCCCGCGGCAAACATCTCCCTGCCCTATTTCAGAACCCAGACACCAGTCCTCTTGATTCTTCATTTCGGACTCCCATTCTGTTGTGCAATAAGTTAGACGTGCTCACATATAACTGATTGGATATAATCCAAAGAGTCGGCCCACCACAGGAAACACGAGGTTTATGACGTTCGGTGCATATCTCCGAAGATTGCGGCTTGACAACCGGATGGGACTTCTGGAACTCGCGTAAGCTGTTTCTATACAAGGGGGTAGCCGCAGTGTCACACACGCCTATCTCAGCATGATCGAGTCAGGACGGAAACCACCTCCTCGGCTTCCAATCCTGCAAGGTCTAGCCTCCGTATTAGCAGTGTCGTCAACGGAGATGGAGATGGCAGCTCATGGCTGGACCATCATTCGGGCCGAAGAACTACTACGGTTAATGCACCGGACGACTCTAGCACAACGTACTCGACGATCTGACAGTTCGACCCCGAAGCGGCTTCTTCGCGCGCTCATCACCGCCTATGATCGGCCTCCCCTATCACTAGATATGCCCACGTGCCTTTTCATTGACAAGCCACAACCATTCGTCGCATTTCATCCCAGATCAAGAGCTCAGCACGCTCAGCTAGTAAAGTTCCAAGGGTAAGGACGCAGACCGATAGCCAAATTGTAGAGTCATATACTTGTTAACCACCTGCGACCGGGCACGTTACTTTCTCGCCGCAAGTGAGACCAGGCGCGTCCCCAAGATCATTCGCCTAAAGATAATGTTGGATTGTATCAATTGCGTTTTAAGGCCTCAGGAGGGCCGGAAAAGGGGGAAGAGGAAAGCGTCTTAATGCTGACTCAGGCACTTAGCATTAGTGGTCGCGAGACTTTTTGTGGGCGGCGGCAAGACCATTTTAAAGTGAAGTTGGCTCTCTCACCAAAACGTGGAGAGCCAACGGAAACGGTAAAAGGAGGAGGGGAGGTGAAGGCCGTAACCGGCATGCACCGGTAAGCCCTCTCGCGCCGGGCTGGCGGGCGATGAGCGGAGGAATGACAGCGGGTTTCAAGACGCCTCTGACGGCGGCGGGCCGCTGGCGTGATCGACGCAGCCCGCAGGTGATAGCCGGTCGACCTCACCGGAAGGCGTCACAAAAAACAAAACATCGGCTTGCGGCGGAGGAAGATGTTTGAACGACAATGAAGAACGGTCACGGGAAACAACGGGAGCGTGTCCCCCGGAGAGTGGCAGAAGGCCAATGATTCGAACCGCTCGATGTTGCGAAAGTTTCCCCGTTTATTGTTGAAAATCATGAGCTTGCTGGCTTTCTACGGATTCCATTTCTTCTGCCTAATTCGGTCGTTTGTGAGGATTTTTAGCACAAATTTAGCACATCAAAGGAAGCCTCCGGAAGGCCAGAGGCTTCCCATCAATGTCCTCAACGTTTGAGGGCATGAGCGGAAATCCACTCCTTGGCCTAACGCGCGACGTTGACAAGGGCTTCGAGGTCATTGAGACCGAACGAAGTCCCATTGCGCTACGCTCCGGACTGATCCTTTCTTCGACAGTTTGAAGATTTCGGAGATTTCGTTTTGCGCAGAGAGGAGGTAAACAGCAGTCAGGTACAAGCAGTGGAGTATCCCCTGAGAAATCTCCTGGCGGACATCGCACGGAATCTCTGGTCCAATGAGGTCTTTATCGGTGTTGACGTGATTGACCGACTGCTCTTTGGGGTTATCCATTCAGGAAAAGGGAGTTCCTCGGTCACGGCATTTTTCGACCTTATACAGAACGCAGAACTTCATAAGCCTGGATTCGTACTTTACCCTTTAATTCCTTTGGCGTATTAGGTTTAGGTTTTTATCGATTCTTCACGAAACGCTCGCCTTATTTGACACTGCATGATGCAGGGCTAAAAATCACAGCGCAAAGTCGTGTTGCCTGGTTAAGACAAGGTCGATGACCAATTCTCACGCGTGCGAAACAATGTGCGACTGCACACGCATCACACAGCCTTCAGTGCATCTACGCACCGATCTAGGAAAGCATACGCCATCAAGATAACGTGCTTGAAGATGAGGAGTTGATTTCGATGAGAGGAGGTATGGACCTAGGTCTTTCGTCGGCGGTCGAGCTTCCAGCGGATAATGCCAAGGGCTTTCGCGGCCAGGGTCGTGTTGCCGTCGGCTCGCTGGAGGATTTCCGCGATGATCCGATTCAGGACGTCAGAAAGAGACTAGCCCGAATGAAGCAATGTCTCTGCATCGAACATTCATCAGAAGTGCTTTTCCGGGTGATTATGGAAGGCGACGTTGAAGACGGCGACGTTCGGATGCTGGAACTCGAGGCGCTTTTCTCTCATCGGAAACGACCGGTCTCCAATAGCAAGGAGCTGCTGTTTATTCAGCAGCAGGTCTCGTTTGTCATAGACGGACCATTCGTATTCGCGCGTCATGCCGAGGGCATCCACCGGACAGGCATCGACGCACAGCCCACAGAAGAGACAACGGGTCATGTCCATGTAATACTCCCGCGCATACCGCTTGGTAGGCTCGCCCGGGACTTCTGCACTGATGACAGAGATCACGCGCGAGGGACAGGCCGCTTCACAGAGGTCACAGGCAACGCACTTTTCGGTCCCATCGTCATATCGCAACAACGCCAGCATGCCGCGGTAATTATCGGACAAGACACGCTTTTCGTGGGGATATTGGAGCGTGATGGGTCGATAATGGAGAAGGTGACTCAAGGTCGCTTTCATCCCTACAAGGATCTCATAGAACGTAATCGTCTTGAGCCACTTTTTAAACTTGCTCATGAGGCTTGGCTCCTTACCCAGGGCTTCTGTTCAATGCCGGACAGGTATCTCACTGTTTCTTCACCAACCCAATCAAGAAGGCATCTTCGGCAAGATCCTCGACTCCAGCTTTTTCTCCCTTCACCCACGCTCTTGGTTCCGCTATCGCCGCGTTGACCATGAGAACTTCGTGGAGAGAGCTGTGCTTGTTACAGGACAACGACACGTTCTACCTCGAAGATGAGGTTCACCAGTTCGTCATAGGTAATGGCCGGGAATCGGGAATCGAGCTTACGTTCCTCCCCGTCCTTTTCTAAGACCTAGGCCCGTCCAACAGACCCGCCGATAGCGCGAATACCTTCCTGCAGGCAGACCACAGAGCACTCCCCCCAACGCAAGCGCCTCAGGGAACAACTGATCGGCTCCTTCCGAAGGAACCTTCGTCAAGAAATACAACATTTGGAGCTTGTATAGAACAGCATAGGCTTTTATGCTCGTTCTCTGGCAAGCCGGTTGATTCCACGGAGCACATTTGCCCTTCCCTTCTCACCGAGATAGATAACCAACAGCTTCAATGATTTTCTCCCCATATTTCTAGCATTGTGCCAAGTGTTGATCACTTCCAGGACCGCATTTCCAGCCTGACACTTATGTCTGGATTTATCATCCAGCTCAACCGTTAATGTCCCTTCTATGACATATACGAGGGTCGGCACAGGATGCAAGTGCCGACCGCTCTGACCACCTGGTTTAACCTCAACCAGCATCACCTCAATTTCTGGCTTGTCGGTCCTCAGATATTCCAGCTTTTGTCTGCCTATCGTGGCGAAGGCCTTCAGTAACGACCTAGCTTTTCGGCCCACAATCTTGTTGGCTTCACTTGTTGGGTTCATCGGCTGGCATGCTCACAATATCTTCAGGTAAAATCCCATCTTGGGAAGTTTCAAACATATTTATTTTCAAATCATCTGCATTGGAGACCAAATGACCACAAATAATCTAACTACACTGATTCCTAATACACCAAGTTAGAACACAAGGGCACGGTCGGCCGCGAACATAAGCTTCTGAATCTCGGACGCTGACGCTTCCTGAACATGGCAGGCCGGATCGAACTGGAATCGCGAGGGAGATCCCATCGGGAGAAGAAATGGTGTTTCGAGCTGCTTAATAGAGGGAAGGTATTTCTCGAGGATCTCGGCATCGACCACATTGTCCGTATTGTCCGCCAGAAGAAGTGGCGCCTCACCCAGGAGGACAATGGACAAAGGATTCCCTCCGGTACTGAGGCCGAGTGCGATCCGCAGAGCCTCAACGGCCCGATGAGTATGCAATGGGTCCTCCTGAATCACAACCACGATACTTGGGAACATGGCCTCCCAAAGAAGCCGCGTCAGTTAAATGCGAGAAAACGATCGCAGCCATTCAACCGGCTCCTCGTTGCTCTTGCGTCGCCCATCTGGCAAGCTCCTTCCTTCATGTTGGCGATGGGACAACCGTCAACACGGGTACGCACTTCAGCGGTATCGAGGCACGGAGGGATTTATTTGCACCGACGCCCGCGACAATACTGACCAGCGCGAAATAGGTAAAAAAACCCAACACCATACGATCGACTTAGCCTAGATGCTTAGGGGGTGGTTGAGTCGGCTTCAGCACCGATTGCGGGAAGTAATACCGATACTCCCGGCTTTCCTCAACATTCTTTTCCTGATTGTGCGCGTATAAGTATTTTTTTGCATCGTCAAGATGGCGCTCGCCGATGTCGTACAGCCGCTTCTTGTCGAACAGCAAGGTGCGCTTATCGTGGGTCGAGAACTCATACATCTTGGTCATGGCCAATGCGTTGACGGGACAG
>JANYBU010000200.1 GCA_025360665.1 Nitrospira sp. | reverse complement strand
CAGCGAATGGCCATGGGCCAGGCCCAGGCTCAAGGTCTCACGGTCTTCCGCACTCATGTGTCGATAGGATTTCTTTGACATGGCAACACCTTAGCCCATCAGGGCCTGTCGTGTTGCACTTGGAGTTAGAACTCAAGCTGGCATGCTGGTGCCGGCGAGGATTTATGCCGCCAAGGGGATTCTTCAGGCCATGGATTCCGGGGTCTTCGATCAGGTGACTAATGTCGCCTGCCTGCCAGGTATTCGCCGGTATGCGCTTTGTATGCCGGACGGACATTGGGGTTATGGATTTCCGATCGGGGGTGTCGCGGCATTCGACGTGCAGGACGGCGTCATTTCTCCTGGGGGTGTGGGATACGACATCAACTGCGGCATGCGGCTGATTCGAACAGATTTGACGTTGGCGGACGTGCAGCCATATCTGGAGAAGCTCATGACCGAACTCTTTCGAAAGGTGCCGGCCGGCGTCGGGGCGAGTGGATTCGTTCGGCTCTCGGGGGAGGAATTTCGTCGCGTGATGACCCATGGGGCCAAGTGGTGTGTGGAGCAGGGATATGGGTGGCATCGGGATCTCGTGCGCATGGAAGAAGGCGGCTGCATCGAGGGGGCCGACCCGTCGATCGTGACCGACCATGCGATTAAACGTGGCATCAACCAACTGGGGACCTTGGGATCGGGCAATCACTATCTCGAAGTCCAGGTGGTCTCGAACGATCGGATATTCGATCCGGTCACGGCTGCGGCACTCGGCATCACTGGCCACGAGCAGATCGTCGTGATGGTCCATTGTGGCTCGCGCGGGTTCGGCCATCAGGTGGCGAGCGACTATCTCAAAGTGTTTGAAAAATCCATGCGCCGCTACGGCATTACTGTGAAGGATCAGCAATTGGCCTGCGCGCCGTTTCGATCTCCCGAGGGACAGGAATATTTTTCCGCCATGAACTGTGCCGCGAACACGGCCTTTGCCAATCGCCAAGTCATCACACACCAGATTCGCGAAGCCTTCGCGACGGTCTTCGGCCGGTCCGCCGAGGCCCTGGGCATGGAGCTGGTGTATGACGTGGCGCATAACATCGCCAAGGTCGAACGGTACGCAGAAGGAGAGTTGTTGGTGCATCGCAAAGGAGCGACCAGAGCATTTGGGCCGGGGAGTCCGGAGCTACCAGAAACGTTTCGGCAGACAGGCCAGCCGGTCATCTGTGGCGGCTCGATGGAGACCGGCTCATACTTGTTGGTGGGGACTGACCAAGCGGTGCGCGACACGTTTGGATCGACGATGCATGGGGCCGGAAGAACGATGTCCCGCGCGCAAGCGAAGAGAACGGTTCGCGGCGAGCAGTTGCAGCAGCAGATGAAACAGCGCGGCATTCTGGTCAAGGCCGTGTCGATGTCAGGCCTCGCGGAGGAGGCAGGCCTGGCCTACAAAGATATATCTGAAGTGGTGGAGTCAGTCGATCGCGCAGGAATTACAAAAAAGGTGGCGGAATTGCGGCCCATTGGCAATATAAATGGGTAATCGCAGAAGGAGTGTCGCATGGATAAACGGCAGCATCCCCGGTTTCCTGCTAGGTTTCACAGTTCCTTTATTTCCGTCACGGTGGTCAGTGGGGAGGGCAATGTGGTCGATCTGTCACTGCGTGGCTGCCGAGTGCAGAGTCTTACCGATGTGCAGCCAGGAGCCTGTCTGGAGGTCCGGATCGCGATGCCGGAGCATGAATCCCCAATTCAAATTCAGCAAGCCGTGGTTAGATGGAGCCGAGAGCATCAATTCGGCCTTGAGTTTGTGACGATGGCTCCGGAAGAATGGGCCCGTCTCCAGCACACAGTGAAGCAGATCGAAATGGAGCCCTACGAACGGGACAAACAGGCTGCTGAACTTGGCGAATCTTCTTGAGTCAGCGAAGGACCATCCGGAAGCCGTCGTGCAGCGGACGCGCGAGGGCCGCTTCGGTATCGAATTCCTCTCCTTGGTTCCTGAAGAATGGGCTCGTTTGCAACACACCGTCACGCAGTTGGAACTGCACCCCTACCAGAAGAAGCCGACTGACGAGACGTCCGAAGCGTCGTAACAGCAATCGGCCACGTATGCTCAGTCGGCAGACTCTGCTCGCTGTATGTGTTCCCTGTGCCGGTTTGTCTGGTTCATCTGGTTAATCTGGTTTGTTTTGTTCATCTAGTTGGTCTAGTCCAACTAGATGAGCGAGACAAACCAAAGAAACCAAATAGACGAGACAGACCAGACAAACCAGAGCAAACAGCCGGTTCTTGCGCTTCACGGTCCATCCACGGTGACTTTCCGAAAGGCGGAAGTTATACTTCGAACGGTAGGTATGCGTCGGTGGAATGGAGGCGATTGCTATGAAAAGTTATGGCGGAGGGTTGTGGGGGATCGTGGGGATAGGGCTGCTCAGCATGTCCGTTGTTGCAGCGGCTGGAGCGTCGGATAAGCCGGTGACGGGTGACACGGTGATCCGGGAAACGCAGGAGGCGGTGACGGCCACCAAGGACTATACGATTCAGCAGAAAGATGCGTTTCAGCGAAAGGTTCAATCAGAACTGGATGAGATGCAAGTGCGCATCACGCAGCTCCGTGGGCAAGTCAAGCATGCGTCGGCGGAAGCACGAGCGGACATTCAGAAGGCGATCGGAGAATTAGAAAAGAAGAAAGACCTGGCCCAGAAAAAAGCGGAGGACATTCATTCCGCAACGGCCTCTTCCTGGGAGCAGGTGAAATCGAAAACGGCAGCTGCGATGGACGATCTTCGAGATTCTTTCACACGGGCCCGGTCTTATCTCCCGTCACGGTAGACCCATGAAATATGCCCTCTACCCCGGTTGTGCAGCGCAAGGGGCGACACCGGAACTGTATCAATCGACGAGGGCGATCATCGGCCGATTGGGGATAGAGGTCGTCGAACTCACTGCTGCCGCCTGTTGCGGCGCCGGGGTGGTGACGGAGGCACATCCCGATCTGGCGTTGGCGTTCAACGCCAGGACGTTTGCGCAAGCGGAGGCGCTTGGACTGGATGTCATGACGATCTGCGGCACCTGCCAAGGGGTCATGAGTGCAGCCAATCGACGATTGAAGACAGAGCCAGAGACCCTGGATCGCATCAACGCTCTCCTGGCACCGGAAGGTCTGGCCTACCACGGTCAAGTCCAAGTCAAACATCTGTTGTGGATTGTGGTGCGAGACATCGGGCTGGCTCGCTTGGGTGCGCTGACCTCCGTGCCGATGCGAGATTTTAGCATCGCCCCGTTTTATGGTTGCTACATCCTGCGCCCATCGTGGGATCTGGGGTTCGACGATCCTGAGAATCCCCAATCCCTTGAGCGTGTCATCAAGGCCGTCGGTGGCGAACCGGTGGCCTATGCTGGGAGAACCAAATGCTGTGGGTTTCCCATCATCCTCGAAAAGGAAGCCATTGCCGTGGCCATGGCAGGGGCACACATGAAAGAAGCGAAGGAGCAGGGAGCCGATTTTATGGTGACGCCCTGTCCTCTCTGTCACATGAGCCTGGATATTTATCAGGATCGGGCTGGTCGTGCGGTGAACCGCGAGCTCCACTTACCGATCTTGCATGTGCCGCAGTTACTGGGCCTGGCGATGGGGCTTCCGGCCAAGGACTTAGGCTTTTCCCATCATTTGATCTCGGTCGATTCTATTCTAGCGACACTTGAACGTCGTCGGACGCACCCGCAACCTTCCTGAAGGAGTTGGCGAATGAACGTGGTGAACCTCTCGGACTATCAGCAGTTTAGCAGTGAAAATATGAAGAAGAACAACATGTTTCAGACGCCACGATTCTTCTGCGACATCTACTGCTTTGAGCCAGGGCAGGAACAGAAGGGGCATAGCCACGGCGAGCAGGATAAAGTCTATCTCGTGCTTGAGGGACAGGGCACGTTTCAAGTCGGCTCAGAGAAACAGGTGCTGGGTCCAGGGCAGGGGACCATGGCGTCGGCCGGGGAAGAGCACGGTGTGAAGAATCACACAGGCCAGCGTCTCAAAGTACTCGTGTTCGTGGCGCCGAATCCGGTGTAATCGTCCGTTACTCTTCTATAATTTTTTTGAGGCGCCGATCCAACGCAAACCGGGTGAGGCCGAGATACCTGGCGGCAGTCGTTTTATTGTAGTCCGACAGCCGAAGCACTTCCTGAATGATCGCATGCTCGATATCGGCCAGGGATTGTTTCCCTAATTTCGACTCGAGCCTGAGCATGTGCTCTTCTCCCTCCACAACGGTCACCGCCACTGATTCCGGTCTCTGCCGCAGTTCGGCAGGAAGGTTGTCCACTGTCAGCAGCTTGCCATGGCAGAAGATCATGGCCCGTTCGATGATATTGTGCAGCTCACGAATGTTCCCTGGATACGCATACTCCCGCAACAGCGTCATGGCATCCGGCCCGATATCGACGACGTCTTTCCCGAACTCCTTGCCGTATCGGATGACAGCCCTTCGGCATAAGGGCTCAATATCCTCTACTCGTTTCCGTAACGGAGGTAGCTCGAAGGAGACCACGTTTAAACGGAAATAGAGATCTTCCCGAAAGCGCCCTTCGGCCACCGCTTTTTTGAGGTCACGATTGGTCGCGGCGATGAGCCGGAAATCCACCCCGATATCATCTGTTCCCCCAAGACGTCGAATGGTGCGTTCTTGAATCACCCGCAACAACTTGGCCTGTAGGGTCAGATCTAAGTCACCAATTTCGTCGAGGAATAAGCTCCCGCCTTCCGCCTTTTCGAGCAGCCCGATCTTTCGCTGGACCGCCCCGGTGAAGGCCCCTCGTTCAAAACCAAACAATTCGCTTTCGAACAGCTCTCGTGGGATGGCGGTGCAGTTCACACCGATAAAGGGTCCCGAGGCACGCACCCCATTGTGATGTAGGACACGCGCAAGATACTCTTTTCCCGTTCCTGTCTCGCCTAGGAGCAGCACAGATGATTTTGGATTCGAGGCCACGTCCCGGACCTGGGATAGCATGTGTTGCATGGCCGGACTGTGTGCTTCCAAGCTGGAGAGCGCATATTGGCTGTCATGATGCTCGGTCTCTACTGCAAGACGTCGGCGTAGGCTCAAGAGATCGAGCGCGCGATCGAGCACCGGCTCCATCGCATCCAGTTCAACGGTTTTGATGAGGAAATCATAGGCCCCGAGCTTCATGGCATCAACCGCGTTTTGAACGGTGCCATAGGCCGTGAGCAAGATGACCAGGGTGTGGGGGGCCAGCGGACGAAGTTTTCTGAGGGTATCCAGTCCGCTGAGACCAGGCATCTTGAGGTCGAGAAGGATTAGATCTGGAATCTCTTGACGCAGCGCAGCCAGCAGAGCCTCGCCCGACTCAAATCCAACAACCCGATGTTGTTTTCGAGACAGTCGCTTGATGATAGCGTTGCGGATTGCCGGTTCATCATCGGTCACGAAGATGGTCAGTTGCATGCGTTATCCCTCGACGAATTGGAGTTCCTGGCGGAGCGGGAGCCAGATTCTGATGCTCGTCCCTTTCCCGACTTCGCTGGTGATTTGGATGTTGCCCCCATGACCCTCGATGATATTACGGCAGATAGCCAGTCCCAACCCCGTTCCCTGCCGCTTCCCTCTCGTAAAAAACGGCTCAAACACGTGCGCTAACGCGTCATCGGGAATCCCGACTCCGTGATCCGCTACCGTGATCACCATGCCGGCATTCTGGCCGCTGGGGAGTTCAAAGGCGGTCACGTCAATGGCTGTTCCATCATGGGATGCGTCAATCGCGTTGTGAAAGACGTTCAAGAGCACTTGCTCGATTTGGTCATGATCGGCATGGAGCCCTGTCAGCGTTGGAGGGAGGGAACATGTGACAGCAAGGTGCTTGGCGGTCAGGGTCGAATCGAGTAACTTGACGACTTCGTCCACAAGATCGCTCAGAGGGCACAGCACCGGAGCGAGTTCCCGTGGGCGAGCATAATCGATGATCTGATTGACGATGCGATCCAATCGTTTGGTCTCTTTCAAGATCATTTCCAAGTCGGCACGCCGCGGGTCCGACGCGTCAAATTCGTCTAGTAAGAGAAACGCGTTGGAACCGATCCCCACCAGTGGATTCCTGATTTCATGGGCAATACCGGCCGCCACCTGGCCCAGCGTCGCCAGCCGCTCGGCTCGACTGAGGCGGGTCTGCATCTGATCCAGAGCCGTGATGTCGATATTGAATCCGATATAGATCGCAGGTTGGGTTGTCCCGTATTCGATGGGAATCCGGCGGCTCAACACCTTCCGCACGGTGCCATTTACATGAAGAAAGCGAAAGACTGTCTCGCACGGTTGGGTGTTCGCCACCGCCTGAGCAAACTCAGACAACACACGTTCTCGATCTTCCGGATGAATCCACTGGCGAAACGTA
>JANYBU010000172.1 GCA_025360665.1 Nitrospira sp. | reverse complement strand
GATCATGGCGGGGATTTTGTAGCTCGTGTCGACGTGCAGCAGGGGGAACGGGACATGGCCGAAAAATGCCTTTCTGGCCAACCACAAGAGGACGGTCGAATCCTTGCCCATCGACCACAACATGGCCAGGTTGTCAAAATGCTTATAGGCTTCGCGAAGAATGTAGACGCTCTGGTCTTCTAATTGACGAAGATGTCGCACGGACTCGATCCTCTCCTGTGTCAATGGGTTCGTCCGGGGACGCCTGTGCCCACCGGCTCCTGAATCAATTCCTCTAACTTTCGCGCCGCCGCCCCTTCTTCGAGCGCTCGACGCGCCAGCGGGACACAGACTGCCCATGTCGCCCCTTTACCTGCGGCGTACAGAATCAACGCCGCGTTCATCAACACCCAGTTACAGGGCCCGCCCTGCACTTGATTGTGGAGAATCCGTCGGAGGAGATCCGCTTCCTTGTCTCGCTGGTCCGACGGGAAACCGGCCATGTCGCGCGGCGAACCCAGTGGCAATCCAACGTCTTTTGATGCGAACGAGAGGGGTGTAATCCGTTCGTCGCGCAATTCCAGTACCCTGGTGAGGGCGGCAATCGACAGCTCCGGATCGCCTTCCACGCCGCTGACCACCAGAGCCCGCGGGCAAGCCAGCATCCGCAACACTTCAGCGGTCTTTTCAAAATGGGGAGGGTGGGATAGGCCGACGACTTGCGACGAGGCGCGCGCTGGGTTCAAGAGCCTCGCAATCGGATGAAAGACGTTCCGCGCTCCCAACTCTTGTCGCATCTCTAAGAACCGATAGACCGGAGGATGGTACAGGGCGATATCGAGATAGGCAAATCCATGCTTCGTCACCATCTCTGCCGCGCCCTTAGGATCCATGTCAATCGGCAGGCCCAAGGCCTTGAGCACTCCGGCATTCCCCGCGCGACCAGGAATGCCGTCATACCCATGCATCAAGACCGACGCGCCTGCCGACGCAGCCACAATGGCGGCGGCCGCTAGGGCATGGAAGGTTTCCTGTTTTCCTGCATAGCTCGGCAGATCCACGACGCCGAGTTCTCGCGGGATCGGCACAGGCGCCACATAGGAACGCGCGGCCGCGGTCATCGAGGCCAGTTCGGTGACGGACTCCATCTTGATCCGCATAGCGATGAAAAAGGCCCCCACCTGCGCCGGCGTGGCCTCTCCTTCAATAAGGGCCTTCATCGCCCGCTTCGCTTCGTCCCAGGTGAGATCCTTGGCAGCCCTTGGCCCCTTGGCAATTTTTGCGATAAATTCCTGCATCGACATTACGAAGCCTTGTGTAACCCGCACTCAGTCTTGATAAAGTTTTTCCACCGTCCCGCACGGGGGTCTTCGCCAGGCATCACTGGGCTCGTGCAATAGGTGCAGCCGATACTAGGATAGTTGCGGTCATGCAATTCGTTGTAGGGAACTTCGTAGACGCGAATGTAGGTCCAGACATCCTCCCACGTCCACTTTGCAAGGGGATTGACCTTCACCAACTGAAATTTCTGGTCCCACTCGATCAGCTTCGCATGGGCTCTCGTGGGCGACTGGTCCCGCCTGATCCCGGTGATCCAGGCGTCGAATTCTTTGAGCACTCGGGTGAGCGGCTCCACTTTGCGCAACTCACAACATTGATCGGGCTGACGCGTCCACAAGGCCTCGCCATGTTGTGCCACCTGTGCCTCCGGCGTCAGCAACGACTTCACCTGTATGACCTGCTGTGGCTGCAACCCATAGCGCTCAATCACCCGATCGCGCGTGGCGTAGGTCTCGGGAAACAGAAACTCCGTGTCGAGATAGAAGAGCGGCACTGATGGATTGATGCGGTGGACCATGTCTACGAGCACGACATCCTCCGCCCCAAAACTGCAGGCGAGTACAATCTTCGGCGCATAACGCTTGATCGCAGCAGCCACGATCTCTGGTGGTTGCTTCGCCTCGAACGACTCACCCCAGGCTGCGAGTTCCTCAGCAGCGGATGAATGTTCTGTGTTCTCCACGCTAATCCCTCTCTCTTTCGACACTCTCCATAGGAGAGGCACCAGGGTTGGTCATCTGCGCCCATCGAGCGAGCACATTCCCCTCGTGCGCGCTTTGGGAGCACAGACCGACCCGGGCCACTCCTGACTCACTCCACTTTTTCGACCAGAATCCGATAATGCCCGGCGGCGGCTTCGAGCGGCTCCTGCAGCAACAACTTATGCCCGTCGTTCTTCAAACTCAGGGGCACGTTCTTAATGGGTTCGCCCGCATCGAGCCAGACTTCCAACTGTTCGCCCGCATCCATCATCTCCAGTTTCAGCTTGGTCTTCACATAATTCAGCGGACAGGCCACCCCCCGCAGATCGTACACCGGCGCGCCGGACGTAGCAGGCGCGGTGACAGACAATACAGCTGGCTTAACTCCCGGCATCGTGCTGGTCGTGGCCACCGCCGCCTTGCCCACCGCCGCCAATTTTAGATCTTTGCCCATCTGCTCCGTGGCGGCACGACAGGCATCGACGAATCCCTTGGCAAACACCATCTTGTCGCGGGCCGATTCGCCAGTTGTCTCCTTGGGCCCTAAATCCCCGACCCGCTTCCTCAATTCCCGATACATCGCTGGAACGATGCCATTTTGTGCAATCCTGCTGTCAAATTCGATGAAGGTTTCAGCATCTGTCGAAGGTTCAAGCCCTTCCGTCACCAGCAAGGCCTTGGCAGCGGCCAACACCGCGCGATAGGATTTGTTCACCGACACGGAATACTGATGGTTATCCACGAGGAGCTTCGCCTGGTAGAGCTCTTGATCGGCCTCGAGAATGCCATTCTCGATCATTTCAAGCGCGCCACCTGCGCACTCGCCAGGCCCGAGATCTTCCAGAACGAACTCCGCCTCACCTTCCCAGTCATAGTAAAACGTTGGATCGTCTTGAAAGGACGGAACGATGGTGTAGGGGATCAACTCATCCTTGAGTTTGACCTTGCCGACACGATCAATGAAGGCC
>JANYBU010000148.1 GCA_025360665.1 Nitrospira sp. | reverse complement strand
CGGACAGCAAGGGGAAAGTCGTGCTGCCGGAATGGCTTCGCGAGGCTCTTGCTTCGGACCCCCATGATGCCGCCTGTCGGCGCCCGAAGATATTCCCATTCTCCATGCCCCATTGGATCAAGATAGACCTTGCGCAAGAAGGGTTTGGGCAATCTCGTGAGATCAGCCAATGTCTGGGGGTAAACCTCTCCCGGCATCACGCGGCCTGCCTTGATCGTCGCGGAATAAAATGCGAGGGCATTCTGAATCTCGATCCCTTTGGCCAAGAGATCCGCTTCGAGTTCCCGCTGGACGATGACCTTCCACTGTTTTGCCGCAGCGGTCGTGGCAATACCGATGAGGACGATCGCGAACATGAGCATGAGGTAGGTCACCCCTCGCTCGTTTATGCGGTGATACTGGCGGCTGGTGCACATAGAAACGCTAGGGCTGTACCGGCGCTTCTTCGGAAAGCAGCACCGTATGTTCCACTCGTGACTGACGGTCTTGCAACGTCACACTTTCTTGCGTGACCGCCTTCACCACGACGTGATCTTCTACAGTTTCTCCGGCTCTGACGACATGGAGATCGTCATTCTTCGTGAGCACAGCCAGTTCGCCATTTTTCCGCCACCCCTCCTCCATGCGCACAAACCCGAGATAGTGGAATTGTGCCAATCCGTCGAGAACCGCTTGTCGGCGCAGTGCTTGCTCCGACCCAGAATCGAGCTCTGACTGGGTAGCAAGAGCAGCCCCCGAGTCAGCAGGACGAGGCGGTGCAAAGATATTGCGTGGCGTCGTGAAGGTCATCTCTCGTTGAGTCCGCGCTGCTGCGAGGAGATCAAGCTGCACGTCCAACCCATCGACTGCTCCACGGCGTGCCTGGAGCGTGGAAGCAGGGCCACTCACATTCGTCAACGGCACACGCACGGGCTCTTCCACGGCCAGCCATTGCCAGGAAAGAATCCCACCCCAGAGTAGGCCAAGCGTGGCCAATGCCGCCACTTTCTTTTGATTTGTCGTCATCATATCTCGGCGCTACTGAACTGCGGCTTTACCAGGCTCGCCTCGAAGGTATGTGGCAATCTTGATGTTGAAGGTCAGCGTCTGATCCTGCTGGGCGCCTGAACGCACAAGCTCCAAATCCTCGATGTACACCAGTTCCTCGGCCGTCTCCACGTCATAGAGAAACCGCCGGAGATCCTCGTAGCGACCGGTCATCGTACCCTGAAGCACACCCTTACTCGTATTGGCCACTGGCGTGGGCTCAGTCTTGTAGGAGAGCGCAGGGAGAATCACACGATCACGCTTCGCCTCCTCAGTAATGCCCAGCGCTAAGGGAGCAAAATCCCGTTCAACCGGCAAGGCCGACCAAACCTGCGCAAGATCCTTCCGTGCTTTCTGAGCCTGCTTATGGTGTGTGAACTCTTGGCGGGCTTGATTCCATTCCAACTCCAATTTCGCCCGACTCTGCTCGGCCCCATCAATCCCAACGGTGCGGACCGCCCACAAGACTCCGGCCAACAGCAGCACCAACGCGAGCCATGGAATCAAGATCCCGTAGGGCTTTCGCAACTGTTGGAGGATGAAATCCATCATGTCCCTCTATACACCCGGTTGCCGGTAACGCAGCGTGAGGTCAAACTCAACCAAGCCATCCGGCCCCACCCGATGCTGGCCCAGCACAGGATCCCGGAAGACGGCGTGGTCTTGCAATGTGACCGTCAATGCCGTCACATCTTCGACCGTCACAGCCAACCCTGTCATGTGTACAACCGCGCTCCCCGGATCCAGGCGTATGCTCTCAATCGACACATGCTGGGGAATTGCCGCTTCAAGAGTGGACAGAAACTGTGTCCAGGAAAAACGCCGTTTTGTGAGCAACTGGTTCGCCAAACTGACTTCAGTCGGTAGCTGTTGCAATGAAGGCCCGGAAAGATCAATGCCTTCCTGTTGGGCCTCGGCAAGGAGCTGATAATCTTGCATGCGAACATGATCGAGGCCTGCTTGCATGTCGTGCCGGTCGCGCATAGTCATCACGGTCTGGGTCACACTCCAGAGGATTGAGATCCCAACGATCCCGCTTAGTGCAACCAGCACCAGACGAGTAGGCGCGACATACCACCGGTATCGGCTACTCAGTTCGATGTGAAAATACCGCGCCCCTCCTGGCTTCACCATAAAACTATTCACTTTGCCAGCGAGCACGCGAAGGAATGTCCGTCCAGGTGCCATCGTCTACATCACCCCCGCCACGACAGGGAGCGTCGCCCATGACGTACTCCCTCCATCATGAGTCCAGCCCAACCGTTCGACAGCTTCCCAGTCCAGTCTCTCAGTCGACAGGCCGAGTTCGCTGTTCAGGGCCTGTTCAAGCGTCGGGAATGGGCTATCGCCGGCGAGGACAATCTCAGTCACGTTCAGGCCAGGATGATGCTCGCGGCACGCACGAAGAGACGCCGCACATTCCTCGACAATGTTGTCGACCAGGGCTCCATCAAGATCTTCTTCACCTTGTAGACCTTCGGCACTCAACAGCTTGGTCCGAACAAAAATCAATCGGCCTTCCTGCATGACAAAGCAGGTCAACCCGCCGTCAGATACACTGACCCAGAGCAAATCACGGCCCAATCGTTTCCGGCCACCTGCCGCTTTCAGCCAAAGATTAAACAGACGAAAGCTGGTCACACCGACTTCCTGCGGAAGCAACCCGACCGATTCACAAAGGGACTCGTATTGC
>JANYBU010000126.1 GCA_025360665.1 Nitrospira sp. | reverse complement strand
GCTTCTCCATCCGATCTCCGATGGTAAGACTCGTTGCGGATGGGTCGGTGCCAAGCCGCATGTCATCACCTATCATGACCGTGAATGGGGGGTGCCGATTCACGATGACCGGAAGCATTTCGAGATGCTGCTGTTGGAAGGAGCGCAGGCGGGTCTCACGTGGGAAACGATCTTGCTGCGGAGGGATGGCTATCGTCGAGCATTTGCGGAGTTCGATCCGAAGAAGGTGGCGCGATGCACGGCGAAGAGGAAAGCCGTGCTGCTGAAGAATCCCGGCATCATTCGCAACCGGCTCAAAATCGACTCGGCTGTGACCAACGCGCAGGCCTTTCTTGCTGTCCAGGAGGAATTTGGTTCGTTCGATCGCTACGTCTGGCAATTCGTCGGAGGAGAACCGAAAGTGAATTGCTGGGCAAAGATGGCTCAGGTGCCGGCGACGAGCGCGGAGAGCGATGCGCTCTCGAAGGATCTGAAGAAGCGCGGTTTTCGCTTCGTCGGGAGTACGATCATTTATGCCTACATGCAAGCCGCCGGATTGGTGAACGATCACACGATCGACTGTTTCCTTCGGGTGCGGCAGAACCTGTGAGGAGAAGCTGACCGGCCCCCCTGTGTGTGTGAGTCACTGATCTTACCCTGCTCGGAAGACGCTGGGAAAGTCTCCCGGCGTCCTCCTAGAGATATACGGTCTGATAATCCTGTGTCGCCAACGTCCGGGCTTGCAGATCCCACTCGATCGCGAACACCGCTGATCGGGACGACGACAGGGACAGCAGACGCTGCCCAGCTTTGACCACGACACTCTCGGCTTGACGAAAATCCAGCGTCCGGTCCGGTCCGGTCCGATTGCAGACGATGAGCGGGAGCCCTGTGTCGCGGGTGCATCGCTCCCATTCGCCATTCGGGCCATGATGGCCTGGCGCCCATGCGGCTGCTGAGACCAGTAGTTGCGCCCCTTGGGCCTGTAGGTTTCGAGCGATCTCCGACGTAAAGGCATCCGCACAGATCAACATCCCGACCCGTGTGAACGGAGGAACTGGAATGGCGACCGCCTGCGTTCCGGGACTCGACCAGGCTTCCGATCCCACCCGCAGTGTATGAATTTTTCGATGGGTGCCGACGATGGCCCCATCCGCTGCGATCACGAAGAGGCTGTTGTAGAGTTTGCGGGATTTTCGGTCCTGTTCAGGACAGGATAGGAACAATGTTACACGCAGTTGGGCGGCGAGTTGGGACATGTGCGTCATCCACGAGTCGGGCTGCGGTAGAATCCATTCCGTCCCGGTGCTGTCGGCAAAGGTATAGCCGGTGATAATGAGTTCGGGCGTGATAATCCAGGTCGCGCCGAGTCGCGCGGCGGTGGTGACGGCCGTCTCGACAAGCTGCCGGTTTCGTGCGAGGTCGCCTGGGATAGGCGCGAGATGGAGCAACGCGATGCGTAAGGTGTGTGTCGGCATAGGCTCGAGTTGTTAGCTGGGAGCGAACACAGTGGCTACGTTCCAGAACGTAACACAGGCCGCCGCACGCGTGATAGGCTGGGCCAGGGCCACCAGCCGCTTCTCGTACTTCGTGCGACACGACTTGCGTCCTTTTCGGGAATTCTCCGTCTATAGAGATGAGGGGAGGTATGGCGCCTTCCCATTCACTCGAAAGGGGAACCCCATGAGACCTCACCTTTCTCTCGATGTGCGAAACGTGCCTGCCTCGGTTGTGTTTTATCAGAAGGTCTTTGGTGTGGCGCCGCAGAAGCAGACGGCGGACTATGCCAAGTTCGATCTGACGGCACCGGCGCTGAACTTGGCGCTCGTGTCGTCCACCGGCAGGGTGAGCGCGGTGAACCATCTCGGCATCGAAGTCGAGTCTGTCGATGACATCGCGATGTGGAAACAGAAATTACTGGAACGGGGCATCCTCGAAAAGGTCGAGGAGGGGACGGAATGTTGCTTCGCGCGGCAAGACAAGCTCTGGTTTACCGACCCAGACGGCAATCCGTGGGAAGTCTTTACGGTCCATGAGCAGTTGGCCGTGGAGGGTTCACTCGCGCAGACCGGCTGTTGTGCGCCAAAGGGGAAGGGTGTCTCAGAACTGACAACTTGCACGGTGTGAGCAAGGAGCGGTACCGTATGGAAACGAACGGTGGAGGTGTTGGCATAGAAGCCGATGCGCAAGAAATTTGGTAGCAAATCCATAATGGCCTCCGTGCGTTCATCGCGAACGCGTGTCGCCAAGGAGGCTGAGGTCGACGACATCGTGCAGGACATCTGGTTCAAGATGCAGCGAGGGCTCGATGGGTTAAAAGATCAGAGCCGGCTGATCTCATGGATCTACCAGATTGCGCGTCATGCGACCATCGATCATTACCGTGCACCGGGGTGCCGGAGAGAAATGCCTGCCGGTCTTGCGGCAGACCTCGAAGCCCATCAATCGTCGTCCACCAGGACGACGGCGTCTGAGGACTCCGGCCAGCTTCGTACGGAGCTGGCCGGCTGTCTTGGTCCCATGATCGAACGTTTGTCAGGAGAGTATCGGCAAGCGGTGATACTGGTCGATCTTGAAGGGCTCGCTCAGCAGGAGGCCGCCGCACAACTTGGGCTCTCGTTCTCTGGGATGAAATCTCGCGTGCAACTGGGGCGTCGTCAATTGAAGGGGATGTTGGAAGCCTGTTGTACGATCGAACTCGACCGGAGACGCGGGGTGGCCGACTACGATCTGCGGGACCAGCAGGACAATTCGTGCCGAGACCGGCCTCATTGTTCCTAACAGGATGCTGAAACAGTCTGCCAGCTTCTCAAGCGCGCACGAGCATGTCTAGCGCGACGGGCGCGATCAGAAGTTCGAAGTTCGTAGTTCGAAGTTCCAGGAACCTCGAACTTCGGACCCTCGTCTGTCTCGCTCGCCCCGCCTGTCTCGCGCGGCGACCCTGCAGGGAGCCTTATTAGTTGGAGCTCTCTGACGAACTGACGAAGGCCTTGCGGTAGCCGGTCACTTTTTCCAGGTAGAGGCGGGTCTCTTCGTAGGGCAGATGTTGGTGCAATTGGTCATAGACGCCGGCTGGTTGGAGGCTGTTGATCTGGTTGACGGCAGCTGTACGGTCGCGCGAAAACGTGCGGAACACGTTGCTCGGGCCGGTATTGTAGGCCGCAATCACGCAGTATTCGCGTGACACGCTGTGCGCCACGCTTTCCAGTTGATTGAACATCAACACATTCAAATAGGCGGTGCCCAACTCGACGTTGTTGGCGGGATCGAAGAGATAATCCCGTGAGGGGGCCACGTCCTGGCCTTTCGCCTTCCGGTATGCTTCCCGCCCACCGCTGGTGGGGACCAGTTGCATGAGCCCGTAGGCCGGGGCCGAGCTGACGGCATAGGGGTTGAAGTTGCTTTCTG
>JANYBU010000073.1 GCA_025360665.1 Nitrospira sp. | reverse complement strand
TCGTCGCATGGTCCGTACCACGGTCGACGTGCTGGAGGAGGCCGATATTTTGTACGTGTTGATGGACACGACGAGTTCGCCTGGCCCCGGTGATCTATTAGTCATCGATCATGTGAAAGGGGCGATCAGGAAGCGTCCGCGTCCGGTCATTCTCGTATTGAATAAGGTGGATCTGGTCAATAAGCTCAAGTTGCTGCCGGTGATGGAAAACTACGCCAGGCTATTCGCTTGGACGGACGTGGTGCCGGTGTCGGCTGAAACCGGCGATAATGTCGATCGATTGCTGTCCGTGACCGTGGCCCATCTTCCGGAAGGGGAGGCGGCCTATGATGCAGACACCGTCACCGATCAGTCCATGCGGACCCTGGCGGCTGAGATGATTCGCGAGAAGATTTTGCACCAGACCTATGAGGAAGTGCCCTACTCGGTTGCCGTGGAGATCGACGAATTTGTCGAGGAAGGGAAGCTGGCACGCATCAGTGCGACAGTACTGGTCGAGCGCGAGTCTCATAAGGCGATCCTGATCGGGAAGCACGGAGAGAGGCTCAAGGCGGTCGGGACCGATGCACGACGTGACATGGAACAGATCTTCGGGATGAAAGTGTTTCTGCAGCTGTGGGTGAAAGTGCGGGAGGCGTGGCGAGAAGATGAGCACGCCCTCACCGAATTAGGCTACTAACAGGATCGTGATGCAGCCGACGGAACGTATAACAGAATCGAATCCAGTGAATCCGCGCCCTCGTCCAGGGGACAAAGATCTCCTCCGCGACACGCTGCGGGACCAGGCCGATCGAGGCCGGACCAAGTCCGACATCGTGCTGTTGTCGGTGCAACGGCTGTTGCGGCGTGGTGCGATCACCAATCTCGCGAAGATGCTGGGCCGGATGCATCCGGCTGACGTGGCGAAAGTGATTGTGCATCTGTCGTCCCCCAAAGAAAAGCGGGAAGTCTTCGAGCTGGTGCGAGGCGAGTCGAAGCGCGGCCAAGTGCTGAGCGAACTCGACAGCGACAGTATCAATCAGGTGCTGGCGGACCTGCTGCACTCGGATATCGCCTGGTTGATCAAAGACCTTGGCCCTGACGACGTGGCCTACATCCTCGGGGTTGTGCCGGAAGAACGAGCCAAAGAGATTCTCTCGCTGATGCGGACGGAGGACTCCACGGAAGTTGCCGACCTGCTGAAGTATCCGAAGGGTACGGCCGGCGGCATCATGACGACGGAGTTCTTCGCGCTCCCGGAAGAGGCGACGGCGCAGGATGCCATCCGACATCTCCAGCTGGCGACGGAAGCGGAAATGGTGTTCTATATTTATGTGACCGACAAGGATGAGCGTTTGGTCGGGGTGCTCTCGTTGCGGCAGTTGCTGACGGTTCCTCCCACGACACCGCTGAAAAACATCGCCACGCGCGACGTGATCAGCGTGACGGTCGACATGGACCAGGAGGAAGTTGCCCGCCAGGTGGCGAGTTACAACTTGCTCGCGATTCCGGTCATCGATAAAGACAATACATTGGTCGGCATTATCACGGTCGACGACGTCGTAGACGTGATCCGGGAAGAAGCGACCGAAGACATGCTTAAGATGGCCGGTGCGATCGAGGAGGACTCGGTCTCAAAGTCTTCCAGCATCGCGTCTGCGAAACACCGGCTCCCGTGGCTCTTTACGAATCTGGTCGGCAGTCTGTTTTCTGGGGCGATTCTGTGGGAGTTCCGGTATACGATTCAGGAAGTGGTGGCCATCGTCAGTTTTATTCCGGTCATCGCCGCCATGGGTGGAAACGTCGGACTCCAATCTTCGACCCTCATTATTCGTGGATTGGCAACCGGGCTGATCGCGCTGACGGATGTGCGCACCGTATTTATTAGGGAAATCAAGGTCGGGCTCTTGATGGGACTCGCGTGCGGCGTGATTCTGACGATCGTGGGCTGGATTTGGCATCAGGCATTTCTGGGTATGGTCGTCGGCGTGTCGCTGATTATTGCGTTCATGGTCTCGACCAGTATGGCGACGTTCATGCCTATTCTGCTGAAGCGCATGGGGGTGGATCCTGCCGTGGCGGCCGGACCCTTTGTGACGACAGCGAATGACATCACGGGCATTACCATCTATCTCTCTCTGGCTACGATGTTTATGGAACACCTCCGCTAATGGGACTGACCATGCGGTCTTGCCGCCAGGCAGTTTTTTTGCCTCAACGGACGTCATCCCTATGCCGCTGATCAAGACGGCGGCGATCACGCTGAATAGTCGGAAGTGGGGCGACGCGGATCGTATCGTGACGTTCTATACCAAGGAGATGGGGAAGGTTCGCGGGGTGGCGCGGGGGGCTCGCCGGATGAAGAGCCGGCTTGGCGCATCGCTTGAGCCGCTCACTATCTGCCATCTGAACCTATTCGAAAAGTCCGGTGATTCGCTCTTTCGAATTTCTCAAGTCGATCTCGTGGAACCATTCATGAGA
>JANYBU010000068.1 GCA_025360665.1 Nitrospira sp. | reverse complement strand
TGGAAGAATTTCCTCATTTCTCCCCCTTGACTTGGACGAACCCGAGGCTATCTCTACTCCCGTGTTCAGCGGATCAGGGCTTCTGCTCGTTCGGGAGTACCACGGTTACGCCATCGAGTTCGAACCTGTTCTACATCGTTTAAATTCACCGGGTTAACTTTACGAGGAGGGTGTTGTTATGAGCACTGCAGCCAAGGAGAAGACAGAGAAGAAGGACTTAACCAAGGGGTTCTCGCCTCTGGGTGACCGGGTATTCGTCACCTACACCGAGGAATTGGACCGGACATCCGGCGGGATCTATGTGCCGGACAGCGCGAAAGAAAAGCCGCAACGGGGCATCGTGCAAGCCATCGGCAAGAAGGTTGAGAATGTGAAAGTCGGCGAGCAAGTTCTCTTCGACAAATACTCAGGCAGCAAGCTCCGGATCGAAGACGAGGACTGTTTGATCCTGAAGGAAGAGGACATCCTCGGAGTCTTCACCAGCTAATCAACATACCTACGCACACACAACAACAACGATACTTTTTAAGGGAGGAACACCAATGGCAAAGCAACTTATGTACGGTGACGCAGCGCGCGCGTCCATCCTCAGAGGGGTGAACCAGCTCGCCGACGCCGTCAAGGCAACACTCGGCCCGAAGGGCCGCAACGCGATTCTCGACAAGAAGTTCGGCGCCCCGACGATTACCAAGGACGGCGTGACCGTCGCCAAAGAAGTCGAACTCAAGAACCCGTACGAGAACATGGGTGCCCAGCTTGTCCGTGAAGTCGCCAGCAAGACCAGCGACACGGCAGGCGACGGAACCACGACCGCGACCGTGCTGGCCCAGGCGATCTATCGTGAAGGCGTGAAGAACATCACCGCCGGCGCGAACCCGATGGAAATTCAGCGGGGAATCAACAAGGCCGTCGAAGTCGTCATCAACGAACTCAAGAAGCTGAGCAAGCCCTGCCAGAACAAGAATGAGATTTCCCAAGTCGGAACGATTTCAGCCAACAACGACAAGACCATCGGCGACCTCATCGCAGAAGCGATGGAGAAAGTCGGCAAGGATGGCGTGATCACGGTTGAAGAAGCCAAGTCCATGACCACCTCGTTGGACGTGGTCGAAGGCATGCAGTTCGACCGCGGCTACATCTCCCCCTACTTCGTCACCAACGCCGAGCGGATGGAAGCCATCATGGAAGACCCGCTCATTCTCATTTCTGAGAAGAAGATCAGCAGCATGAAGGACTTGCTGCCGGTTCTCGAGCAGGTCGCCAAGATGGGCAAGCCGCTCGTCATCCTCGCGGAAGACGTGGAAGGCGAAGCCTTGGCGACTCTGGTGGTAAATAAACTCCGTGGCACGCTCAACGTGACGGCCATCAAGGCCCCTGGATTCGGCGATCGCCGCAAGGCCATGCTGGAGGATATCTCGATCCTCACCGGCGGCCAGGTGATCTCGGAAGATATCGGCATCAAGCTGGAAAACGTGAAGCTCACGGACCTCGGCCGCGCCAAGCGCATCACGGTCGACAAGGACAACACCACAATCGTGGAAGGCTTTGGCGATCCGAAGAAGATCGAAGGCCGCGTGAAGCAGATCAAGGCACAGATCGACGAGACGACCTCCGACTACGATCGAGAGAAGCTCCAAGAGCGGCTCGCGAAGCTCGTGGGCGGTGTGGCCGTCATCAACGTCGGTGCCGCGACCGAAACCGAAATGAAGGAAAAGAAGGCGCGCGTCGAAGACGCGTTGCACGCCACCAAGGCGGCCGTCGAGGAAGGGATTGTTCCTGGCGGCGGAACGGCCTATCTCCGTTGCATCGGCGCGTTGGATTCGCTCAAGCTGGCGGCGGAACAACAGGTGGGAGTCAATATCATCCGCCGCGCGCTCGAAGAGCCGATTCGTCAAATCGCGGCAAACGCCGGGATGGAAGGCTCCATCATCGTTGAGAAAGTGCGCAACGACAAGAACCCCAGCGGCGGTTACAACGCCGCGACCGAGGAATATGTGGACATGATCAAGGCCGGTATCATCGACCCCACCAAGGTGTCGCGTTGCGCGTTGCAGAACGCGGCGAGCGTGGCGGGATTGATGCTCACGACCGAGGTGATGATCACCGAACTGCCGGAAGAGAAGAAAGAAGCAGCCGGTGGTGCAGGTGGACACAACCACGGCATGGAAGGCATGTACTAAGACAAGAACTAAGAGCTAATGGCGTCGTATAGCTGATAGCTCGGAGTGAAGCATGAGGGCCCGGTGGGAAGCCACCGGGCCCTTCGTGTTTCTTGGCCTCATATCGCGTTAGAATGAGCGTCGGCTATAACGAGTCAAGAGGCTGTCCCGTGATTGTCGAAGTTGAATCAAACGAAAATTGCGAAGGCAGCGTTTTCGCGCGGTTTAAGGAGATCGGTCCCGCTCGACTGATTCTCCAGATTCGACTCGATGACCGAAACCCCGCCGGGGAGTGGTACTGGGTCACTGGCTGGAGCGACGATGCACAGACGCCTGCATGCCCGGCCTATGCCCAGTTGGTTGAAGACTCCGGCGCGGGCCTGACCCATCTGGTCTATGGAGGGGCTTACGGCCTCCGTTTCAGGCCTTTAGACATTGATGGGCGCTGGAGTCTCGAAAGCCCACATCAATGGGGTGAAACCTACCTTTCGCTCGCCAGCGATCGTGATCTGCGATACGCCGACTAGCTCCCGCCACGGCATGGAAGGTATGTACTATGAAAAGAGAAAGCGCTGATAGCGTATCGCTACTAGCTGGGGACTAAGAGCGAAGGACTCAGCGGCTCGTCTGCTGAGCCCTTCGAGCTGCGTGGGGCTATTTCGCCGGCTTTCGTGCTATTAGCCGAAAAGTTTTCTTGAGCATTGCCGAAGTTTTTGGCGTTTCGAAGAACGATCGAAAGATATCATGCACAACGGTCCGATGGGCGGCATGGTCGGCTTGAAATTGCTGGAGGGCGGCCGATCGACTCGCCCCCGTGTAGCCCATTCTGATCGCGCACCGTTCGAGTTTATCCTGTCGATCCGGCAACGCATGTGTTTGCAGGTCGTGCACCATCTGCAGTTTATGCTCGACGTCCCGGAGAAACTGATAGGCGCGGGTGAGGCCGCTCTGCTGTTTCGCCGAAAGGATGCCTGCGCTGTGCAGTCGCGCTAACGAGCCGACGGTCCCTCGGTCCAAGATCCCAGACAGTCGATGACCGGCAAGCACTTGGATTGTTTGGACGAAAAACTCAATCTCGCGGATGCCTCCGCCGCCCAGCTTCACGTTGCGCTGCTCTTGCCCGCGCTCCGCCATCTTCGCATCAATCCGCTCTTTGACCGATCGGACCTCCTCCACAATCGCAAGCCCCTGTTCGACATCCGGCCGTTTCGATGAGGGTGCCAGCACAAAGGGCCTCACCATCTTGATGAACGATCTCCCGACCTCCCGCGACCCGGCGATGGGCCAGGCTTTCAGCAAGGCCAATCGTTCCCACACTTGTCCTCTCGTCCGATAGTACTTCGCATACTCGTCGAGTGAGCGAGTGAGCTGCCCCACCGAACCTTCTGCTCGCAAGCGGAGGTCCACGCGATAGAGGTACCCTTCATGGGTCTGTTCGGTCAACACCTTCGTGAGCTCCCGCGCGAGAATTTCAAAGTACTCTTCATTGGACAGCCCGCCCTGCACAGGACCCTTCGCCTTCGCGCGTCCTGACGCAGCCGACCTAGTTTCTCCCTCATGGGATTCACAGACATAGAGCACGTCCACGTCAGAGCTATAGTTGAGCTCATGTCCGCCCAACTTCCCCATCCCAATGACGGTGAAGCCGGTCTCCACCCACCGCCCCTGCCGATTCCGGTGCATGGGAATGCCGTACTGGGCCCGTAGATCGGCATCCACAATACGGTAGGCGGCATCGATCAGGACCGAAGCCAGATCCGAGAGGGAGGCGGTCGTTTCCTCCACATCCGCCAAGCGGAGAAGATCACGCACGCCGATGCGCAGCATCTCTCGACGACGGAATCGTTTGAGCGCGTCCAACTTGAGGTCAGTGGCGGTGACACTTTCCAGACTTTGCCTGATCGTACGTTCCATCACCGCCTTGGCCGGCGCGGTGGACAACACATTCTGTTGGGCCAGCCAGTACAGCAGCAGAGGATCGCGGACAAGGGTGAAGGCGAGCGAGTTACTGTTCCCGAAGATCGTGCACACCAGGTCCACCATGCGGGGAGCGCTGCCCAGATATTCCAACACGGCCGACCGACTGACTCCGCTCGCGAGCCAACGTTCCCAGTGGTTCAAGGCCAGATCTGGGTCGGCGGTCCGCCCGATGGCCTCAAGCAGCGCGGGCAGGATGTCTGCCAACTGACGTCGCTGCTGCGGATCGCCCGCCATCGACTGCAGATTCGCATCGGCATCCTTAATGCGCTGGAGTCCGTAGCATTTAAGAATTGCTTCAACCTGGGCTAGTTCCAGCCCGGGCGCTAATAGGACAGGGGTTGGATCTGGTCGAGCAGCCCACGCGAGGGTAGGAGCGGCACAATAGCGCGGCGCTTGCTTCTTGGGAGGAGCTGTCATAGGCAGGCATTATACTCATACATTGGCGCTCGCACAATGAACCCCTCTTCGGCTATACTCGAGCTATGACGGGTGGGCCTGGATCACGCGAGTCGATCATCAAGACCCTGGCCCCCCTTTGTCCAGATGTCGATGATGAGGTACTCCGGGACTTCGTGTCACGGATGGACCCCGAGTACTTTAAGCGATTCCAACCGGATGCCATCGCCCACCATATTCAGCTTGCTAGCCGGCTCACGCCGGACCACCCCTGCGAATTATCGGTGCTCGATAAAGGAGCGGGTCGATCAGAAATCAGCATCGTCGCCTACGACTACTTCTCGGAATTCTCCGCCATCTGCGGTGTGCTCTCGGCCTTCGGACTCAATATCGAAGAAGGACGGGTCTATACCTTCGTGGAGGCCTCGCCCGCTCCATCGCCGCGCCGGGAGGCTCCCTCGACGACCCGCCGGACTAGAGGCCGGCCCGGCTTAAGCCGCAAGAAAATCGTCGATGTTTTCCTGGTGCATCCCATAGACCGAACAGGCTTTTCCTCACCACAACACGATGCTCTCCGACAGACGGTCACCGAGATCATTCAACTGCTGGAGGCCGGCCGGTTCGACCAGGCACGCCAATACGTCAACCGCCGGCTCGTCGAACGATTGGACAAGCAGCGAAGTGCCTTCACCGGCCTGCTCCATACGGTGCAGATTACCTTCGACAATAGCCAATCACCGACAGATACGATCATGGACATCCAATCGGATGATACTCCGGCCTTTCTCTATGCGCTTGCGAATGCCCTGGCCATGCGCAACATATACATTACCAAGGCCCAAATCGAATGCGATGGCACCAAACTGCACGATCGTTTTTCTGTCAGGAATCGCGATGGGCAGAAGCTGCTCGACTCCGCAGAGCAGCAGCAATTGCGGCTGACCGCCGTGCTCATCAAACAATTCACGCATGCCTTGACTTGGGCCTCTGACCCGGCTAAGGCCCTTGCATCGTTCGACCATTTCCTGGATCTCATCGTGAAAGACCAGGGCAAGAAGGGTAAGAACCATTCGCTCGACTTCGTCAGCGATAAAAAAAG
>JANYBU010000042.1 GCA_025360665.1 Nitrospira sp. | reverse complement strand
TGCTGTGGCAGCGGTGCCGGAGAGCCTGCCCGCGGTGGTCACGGTGGCACTTTCGATGGGTGTGCTGCGCATGGCGCGCCGCCGAGCACTTGTGCGCAAGCTGGCCGCAGTCGAGACGCTCGGCTCCACCAACGTCATCTGCACGGACAAGACCGGAACCCTCACCGTTGGCCAGATGACCGCGCGCGCGCTTTACGTCGCGGGCCAACGCTACGAGGTCACCGGCGAAGGCTATGGGCCGGAGGGCGAAGTCCGCTTCGAGGGTAAGAAGGCGGAAGAGCCGCACACCGCTCCGTTGCTCGAACTCGCGACCGTCCTCCTCGGCTGCAACAACGCGCATCTCGTCCAGGAAAACGGAATTTGGAAAACCGTCGGCGATCCCACCGAAGGCGCCTTACTCGCTGCCGGTCGCAAAGCCGGGGGTAATCGGGAGCGCATTGAGCAGGATCTGCCGAAGCATCACGAGATACCGTTCGATTCCGACCGTAAACGCAGCGCGGTGATTCGCAAAATGCCGGACGGGAAGCTCCGCGCCTTTATCAATGGTGCACCCGACGTGCTGTTAGAGCGCTGCACAGACGTCTACACCAGCACCGGGGTCCGCCCCATGACGGACGAGGACCGCCAGAACATCGTGGCGCAAAACACCGCGATGGCGCAGCAAGCCCTGCGTGTGCTGGGTTCGGCCTGGCGCGACCTGAGCAACGTTTCGCCCACCAGCCTCACGGTGGACGCCGTGGAGCATGATCTCGTGTTTGTTGGTCTGTCGGGAATGTATGACCCGCCGCGGCAGGAGGCCAAAGAGGCTGTTGAAAAATGTCGCGCCGCAGGCATCCGCGTAGTGATGATCACCGGCGACCATCCCCATACGGCGATTGCCATCGCTCATGAATTGGGGATTGCGTCAGCCGCCGCTGCCGTTACCGGGTCGGGTCTGGACAAGATGTCTGATGAAGAGCTGCGGCAGCGTGCGCCAGAAATCACGGTGTACGCCCGCGTCACCGCTGAGCATAAGTTGCGCATTGTTCGCGCCTTGAAAGCCAATGATGCTGTTGTGGCCATGACCGGCGACGGCGTGAACGACGCGCCAGCGATCAAAGGTGCCGACATCGGCGTCGCCATGGGGGAAACAGGCACGGAAGTCACCAAGCAAGCGGCGGACATGATCATCACCGATGACAACTTCGCCACGATTGTCGCGGCGGTCGAAGAGGGCCGCGGTATTTACGACAACATCCGAAAAACGCTTCAATACCTGCTGGCAGGTAACACCGGTGAGCTCCTGCTGATGACGGTTTGCGTCGTGATTGGCCTGCCGACACCGCTCCTGCCGATTCACCTGCTTTGGATTAATCTCGTTACCGATGGCTTGCCCGCGCTCTGCCTGGCCACTGACTCCATAGACCCCGACGTGATGAAACACCGCCCACGTCTCCGTTCGGAGGGCATCACTGACCGCGGCTTTCTCCGCACGATGTTCATTACCGGCTTCCTCACGGCGGGTGTCGCGTTCGCGGTGTACTTCTATGCCTTGAAGGCGGGAACTGCGGAAACGGCCCGCGCTTCCGCCTTCGCCGTGCTGGTCTACGCCGAACTCTTGCGCTCTTTTGGCGCTCGCAGCGAGGCCAAGCCGGTCTGGCGCATATCCCTTTTCACGAATGTCAACCTGCTCTTCGTGGTTGCCATTTCTGTCGGATTCCAGGTATGGAGTCAACACAACGCGACTCTGGGCCGCTTCCTGAAGACGTCATTCATGCCGCTCGCCGATAGCCTCCTGCTTCTTGCCGCGGGCGCTATCCCACTGCTAACTCTGGAGATGGTGAAGATTGTTCGACACGCCCGGCGGCAAAGAAAGACTGAGTACTGACCAATAGATTCTATTGGCGGTATCGACTGCGAAATGCGAATCTGTGAGCAAGTGGTGATGTAATTGCGAAACATAAAAATGAACACAAAAACTCTGAACCCTGAACTGCTGCGCAAGCTTGACGCCTACTGGCGAGCCGCGAATTATCTGTCCGTAGGTCAGATTTATCTCTACGACAATCCCTTGCTGAAGAAGCCGCTCACGCTGGCCCATATCAAGCCGCGTTTGCTCGGCCACTGGGGTACGACGCCGGGGCTGAACTTCGTCTATGCCCACCTGAACCGTGTCATTAAAGAATACGATCTGAACGTCATGTACATCACCGGGCCAGGCCACGGTGGGCCCGGACTGGTGGCGAATGCGTATCTGGAAGGCACCTACAGCGAGGTCTATCCGAATGTCTCGCAAGATGAAGAGGGTCTGAAGCGGCTGTTCACGCAATTCTCCTTTCCCGGGGGTATTCCGAGTCACGTCTCACCGGAGACACCGGGGTCTATTCACGAGGGTGGCGAGTTGGGTTACTCGCTGTCACATGCGTTCGGTGCTGCGTTCGATAATCCGGACCTGCTCGTCGCTTGTGTCGTGGGCGATGGTGAAGCGGAAACCGGCCCGCTGGCGACCAGTTGGCATTCGAACAAGTTTCTGAACCCTGTGGGGGACGGTGCCGTGCTGCCGATCCTGCATCTGAACGGGTACAAGATCGCCGGCCCTACAGTGCTGGCGCGTATTCCGCACGATGAACTGAAGTCGCTGTTTATCGGATACGGGTACAAGCCGTATGTTGTCGAGGGCGATGATCCCGCCACGATGCATCAACAGATGGCCGCCACTCTCGACGCGGCCGTGGCTGACATCAAGACGATCCAGCGCGACGCGCGGACGAAAGGATTTAAAAAACGGCCTCGGTGGCCCATGATCGTCCTGCGCTCGCCGAAGGGCTGGACGGGGCCGAAGGTCGTGGATGGAAAGCGGACTGAAGGAACATTCCGTTCGCACCAGGTGCCGATGGGTGACATGAGTCATCCGGGCCACGTGAAGCTGTTGGAAAAGTGGATGAAGAGCTATCGGCCACAGGAATTGTTTGACCGGACGGGGCGGTTCCTTCCTGAGCTCGCCGATCTGGCGCCGACAGGCGAGCGCCGCATGAGCGCCAATCCGCACGCCAACGGCGGACTCTTGCTGCACGACCTGCGGCTGCCTGATTTCCGCGACTACGCTCTGAAAGTACAGAAGCCCGGGGCGGTGGACGGCGAAGCCACACGTGTCCAAGGCGAGTTTATCCGTGACGTGGTCAAATCTAACCCCAACAACTTCCGTGTGTTCAGCCCGGACGAGACGAATTCGAACCGCTGGGGCGCGGTGTTTGAGGTGACGAACAGATGCTCGACCGCAGAGATCATCCCAGGCGACGATCATGTGGCGCCGGATGGCCGCGTGATGGAGATGTTGAGCGAGCATCAGTGCGAAGGCTGGCTCGAAGGCTATCTATTGACGGGCCGCCATGGAATGTTCTCCTGCTATGAAGCCTTTATCCATATCGTCGATTCTATGTTCAATCAGCACGCCAAGTGGCTCAAAGTGTCTCATCAGATTCCCTGGCGGCGGCCGATTGCTTCCTTGAATTACTTATTGTCGTCGCATGTGTGGCGGCAGGATCACAACGGTTTCAGCCACCAGGACCCGGGGTTCATCGACCATGTGGTGAACAAAAAAGCCGAGGTCATCCGGGTCTATCTCCCACCGGACGCGAACACTCTGTTGTCCGTCACCGATCATTGTCTGCGCAGCCGCAACTACGTGAACGTGATCGTGGCCGGCAAGCAACCTGCGCCCCAGTGGTTGAACATGGACGCCGCGATCAAACACTGCACCGCCGGCCTTGGCATCTGGCCATGGGCCAGCAACGACCGGGGTGGTGAGCCTGATGTCGTGATGGCATGCTGCGGCGACGTACCCACGCTGGAAACACTGGCCGCCGTCGAATTGCTCAGGGAATTTTTCCCTAGCGTGAAGGTCCGGGTGATTAACGTAGTGGACTTGATGAAGCTCCAGCCGCAGCGTGAACACCCTCACGGTTTGAGTGACAAGGAGTTCGATAGTCTCTTCACGACCGACAAGCCGATCATTTTTGCGTTTCATGGCTATCCCTGGCTGATACATCGTCTGACCTACCGCCGGACGAACCATAAGAATTTGCATGTGCGCGGGTATAAGGAGGAAGGTACGACCACCACGCCGTTCGACATTACGGTGATGAATGATCTTGACCGGTTCCACCTGGCCGGTGATGTGATCGACCGTCTGCCCCAGTTGGGGGCTCGGGCTGCCTATGCCAAGCAAACTCTCGGTGAGAAACTCATTGAGCATAGGCAATACATCTCGGAGCATGGCGATGATCTGCCGGAGATCCGCAACTGGCGATGGAGTGCGACAGTCTGAGCTCTTTCTTGATGGGTGCGACGAGTGTCGTCTTCGGCCCGTCGCACACAGAACATTCTGAAGGCATGCAGATCCACGAATTTGATGCAGGCCAGTGGGTGTGCCCATGACAACACCGAACGTCGTCTTTCTGTTCGACGTCGACAACACTCTCCTCGACAACGACCGGGTGACGGCCGACCTCAAACTCCATCTTGAACAGACGGTGGGGCACGAACGGCAGGAAAACTACTGGGCGATTTTCGAGCAGTTGCGAACGGAACTCGGCTACGCAGACTACCTGGGGGCGCTCCAGCGCTATCGGATAGAACATCCCCGCGATCCAGAGGTTATGACGGTCTCTCACTTTCTGGTGAACTATCCATTTGCGAATCGAGTGTTCCCGAACGCGCTCGATGCGGTCGAGCATGTGAAGCAATGGGGAAAGGCGGTCATCCTGTCGGATGGGGATGTGGTGTTCCAACCAAGGAAAATCGAACGGTCTGGCCTCTTCGAGGCTGTGGAGGGCAATGTTCTGGTCTACATTCATAAAGAGCAAGAACTCGACGATGTCGAGCGGCGGTATCCGGGCGATCACTATGTG
>JANYBU010000003.1 GCA_025360665.1 Nitrospira sp. | reverse complement strand
CCGCATTCGAGCTTGGGCAAACAAACACCTGATGAGGCCTATGCCGTGATGCTGCCGACGGGTAAACTGGCAGCGTGAGCATCAGCAGAGACGCCACTTACAAAACTCGGCCGGCTGTTCAAACGAATGGGGCCACTTCTCTTATTTCAGTCTGTAAATGGACCGAAATCAATGTGCTCAGACCGCTAGGGCGTAGTTCTGAAGTTGGCAGTGCTAAGTGTTGACTGTGTGGACGCGACGAAAGAAGATCATATTCGTTGCCGCGACGTATCTTGCCCTCGTTGCGCTTTTGACCGTCAGCTTCATCTACGCAGGCTCTCTTCTTGTTGTCGAGGTACCGCCGCAACGCGCCGATGTCGGGCTTATCCTTGCCGGGCACTTTGGCCGTGCCCTGTATGCAGCAGATTTGTATCACCAGGGGTTTATCCCCAAGATATGGATTTCTCGGCCTGAGCGTGAAAAATACTTGGTGCAATTGGATTCCATAAGTGTGCCGTACCCGCGCCAGGAATAGGTCAGTCGCGCTGTCCTATTGAAAAAATGTGTCCCTGATGACCGTATCGAAGTGATCGGCGATGGGATGGTCAGTACCATCGCCGAAGCGAGATTCGTGGCTGGTCTCCTTGAGAAGTAGCCGGAGATTCATTCTTTACTGCTCATTACCAGCCGCTTTCATATTCGGCGCGCACAGGCCATATTCAATCGAGTCGTCGTTTCCGCCTTTCCTGTCCACATTCTGACTGTCGGCAGCCCGTATGATGGGTTTATCGCTGATCAATGGTGTAGGGACTGGAATTCAGCAAGGGAAGTTCTTCTTGAGACTGCAAAGCTGCTTCTGTTCTGGACGAAAGAGGAGTTCTAGTACGATCAATGTCTCCGATAGGTCGGGTACGAGTGCTGCACGTTTGTACGATCGCGCTTACGGCCCACGCGTTTATCGCGCCGCTCGCTAAGTACCTGCATCATCGCGGATATGAGGTGGCGATCGCCTGCTCAACCGGAGCTCAGCCGGATGCTCCGGATAACCTTCGTTGCCGGGAAGTGTCCGGTGCGCGCATGTACCACATCCCGATTGCAAGAACTGTAAGGCCGGTCCAGGATGTTGTGGCCATTCTGAAGTTGTGGGGATTGATTCGCCGGCTTCGGCCGCACATTGTTCATACACAGACCTCCAAGGCTGGCGTGGTTGGCCGACTTGCCGCCTGCCTCGCAGGCACGCCAATAGTCATCCACACGGCTCATGCATTTCCCTTCCACTCACATCTACCTCCCGCGGTACGTTGGTGTTATGTCGTCATTGAGCGATGGATGGCCCGTCTCACGGATCTGATCATCGTGGACACGGAGAGTGTCCGGTCTGACGGATTGAGAGAGCATGTGGTGAATGCTCCGGAAAAGCTTGTCACGGTTTCGATGGGACTTGACCTACAGAAGTTCTCGCCTTCGAAATCGGGACCTGGTAATCTTCGCACGGCGTTGGGTGTGAGACCGCAGAGTCTAGTTGTCGGGACCGTTGCTCGTTTGGTTCCTGACAAAGGCATAGATTGCTTTCTTGAGATGGCGGCTCAGATCCTGGCCGTTCGAAAGGACGTGCAATTCTTCATTGTGGGTGACGGTCCGATTCGAGGCACCTTGCAGCAACGTGCCAGTGAGCTCGGGATTGCGCCACATGTCTTGTTTCTTGGACATCGAGACGATATCCGGGATCTGATGGAAGCCATGGATGTGTTTGTGCTACCGACGAAGCGGGAAGGTTTTGGTGTTGTGTTTGCGGAAGCGATGGCGATGGGCAAAGCCACGGTCGGCAGCCGAATCGGGCCGGTGGCCGAGGTGGTTGAGGACGGTGTGACGGGCTATCTGGTACCCCCTGATGATGCGCAGGGCTTTGCTGTGCGGGTGCTTGGGTTGCTCGCGGATGAGAAGAAAAGACTGGATTTTGGTACGGCAGGCCGGCGGCGCGTCGAACAGTATTTTAACGAAACCCGCATGTGTGATTCCATTGAGGGGCACTACCGGCATTTGCTGGAAACCAGGAACGTATGCGTGTAAGGGGTAGAACCTTTCAGCTGGCCGTTAAAAATGTGTGTGATCGTGTGCTGTCGATACTACTGTTAGGTCTACTCGCTCCTGTGCTTCTCGGTATAGCGCTCGCGGTAATCCTTGAATCTGGATGGCCCGCTATGTTTGTTCAGCCGAGGGTTGGGCGAGGCGGTCGTTCTTTCAAGGTCTACAAATTCCGCACTATGGTCCAGGGGGCATCAGATAAGGGCTTGATGACGACGGTCGCTGAAAATGATGACCGAATCACCCGAGTTGGTACATTTCTCCGCAAATGGAGCCTGGATGAACTCCCCCAACTCGTGAACGTTCTGAAGGGAGACATGAGCCTGGTTGGCCCACGCCCTACGCTAGAGTACCAAGTAAGTCAGTACACCGCCCGTCAGCGTCGCAGGCTTGAAGTAAAACCTGGTATTACAGGGTGGGCTCAGGTCAATGGACGTAATGCGTTACCCTGGGCTCGTCGAATCGAATTGGATATCTGGTACGTAGACAATTTCACCTTGTGTCTTGATGCCAAGATCTTGCTTCGTACCGTTGGAGTTTTTCTGCGTCGGGAAGGTCTGTACGGTCAGGGTGGAGTGAATGACGATTTTGGAACCAAGAGAAACCTCTGAATTCACAATGAAGATCGTTGTATACGGTGCCGGCGGGCATGCCAAAGTCGTGCTGGATGTGCTTGAAAAAGTTGGAACTTTCGCTATCGTCGGTCTCTTGGACGACAGTGCGGAACTTGCCGGTGACACTCGTTCGGGATACCGAGTGTTGGGTGGGAGCGCCCTTTTCCAGGGGCTGATCGAGGAGGGTGTGAAGGGTATGATCGTGGCACTCGGCGATAACTTGCGCCGTCGAGCGGTGTTTGATTTGGCTCGCGCCGCAGGGTTTGAGCTGGTTGCAGCCATTCACCCTTCAGCGCTTCTGGGTGGTCGCGTCAGAATTGGGGCCGGCAGTGTGCTTGTTGCAGGAGTTGTTGTGAACGTCGATGCGGAGATCGGTGACAATGTCATTGTGAATACGAGTGCGTCGGTGGACCACGATTGCCGGATAGGGGCGCATGTCCACCTCTCACCCGGCGTACGCCTCGCGGGGCGAGTGACAGTAGGGGAGTTCACGCATATTGGAATTGGTGCTGTCGTGCTGCCGAATCGTACCATTGGGAAACACTGTATTGTCGGAGCTGGTTCAGTCGTGCGAGAAGACGTGCCAGATGGGATGGTCGTAGCCGGGAATCCCGCGAGAATTATTAAAGTGAATGAGGTGGCTCTTGGGGTCTGACGGAATGAAAATACCGCTGGCTCAGCCTGATCTGACCTGGCTAGAGCGAAAGGCTGTTCTGGATGTGCTCGAATCGACGTTTCTCAGCCTGGGGCCGAAGGTGCCTGAGTTCGAGCGGGCCATGGCACAATACATTGGTGTGAAGCATGCTATCGCCGTAAACAGTGGGACCAGCGGGCTGCATCTGATCGTGCGGGCCTTAGGCATTGGGCGTAATGACGAGGTCATTACCACGCCATTCAGCTTTATTTCCTCGGCGAATTGTGTATTGATGGAGAGTGCGCGCCCGGTGTTTGTCGATATCGACCCTGAGACGTACAATATCGATCCCGATAAAGTCGAAGCTGCCATTACGCCACGAACAAAGGCGATCCTTGGCGTGGACGTATTTGGCCGTTGTGCGGAGTGGGACCGTATCGGGGAAATCGCACGCCGGAGAGGATTGGCAGTTATTGAGGATTCATGCGAGGCCATTGGAGCCGAGGCCTTTGGAAAGATGGCGGGATCATTCGGTGATGCAGGGTGCCTGGCTTTTTACCCGAATAAACAAATGACAACGGGTGAGGGCGGGATGATTCTCACCGATCGGGACGATGTGGCTGCTCTGTGTCGGAGTATGCGCAATCAGGGGCGTGACGAAGGCCAAGGCTGGCTAGAACATGCGAGACTAGGATTCAATTATCGGCTGAGCGACATCCACTGCGCCCTCGGTCTCGCTCAGTTATCGAGGATTGAGGACTTACTGGCAAAACGTGCCGCAGTAGCCGATCTCTATCGCGAGCGGCTCGGCCATCTTGACACCCTACTGCTACCAGTAACCCCGCGGCAGGGACGTCTTAGTTGGTTTGTGTATGTTGTGCGACTGGCTGATCGCTTTACCCGCGCGGATCGGGATTGTATTCTTCTTGCCTTGCGAGAAAACGGGATTGGCTGTAATAAATATTTTGCTCCCATCCATCTGCAACCATTTTATGTTGAGCTGTTTGGTTTTAAGCCGGGAGATTTTCCTGTTACCGAACACATCTGTGAACGAACAATTGCACTCCCGTTTTTTACTACCATTACACCGGACCAGGTCGCCCAAGTCGCTGATTGCCTCACGCAAGCGATATGTACCACTGAGAGGCGCCAGTGAGATCATACGTCCTGAAAATATTCGCGTTTCTCTCCAGCCGATTTGGACATCGCCTGATTCGGCATCGCCTGCTGCTGGTGATTGGTGTCCAGCTCGTGCTGATCATTGCGGCCAACCTCCTGGCATTTCTCCTCCGTTTTGATGGAGACATTCCCCCCGACCATGCACGACTGTTCCTATGGGGCCTCCCTATCGTATTGGCGATCTATGTTGTTGGTCTTGTCGCGTTTGGCATTCAGCGCGGGCTTTGGCGTTATGTCGGCCTCCACGATTTAGGCCGTATTCTCTGGGCCTCCGTCATCAGTTCTGCGGTGTTCTATGGTGTGGTGCATGGTCTCCTTAGGTGGATCGCCTATCCCCGCTCGGTCATTATTCTCACGGGTATACTGAGCGGACTCTTTCTCGCTGGTATCCGGTTGGTGGTTCGCTGGTTCCGTGAATGGCTTCACGTGTTGAGCCCTACGGCACGAAGAGTGTTGGTGGTCGGGGCGGGCAATGCCGGTGAGTTGTTGATCAGGGATATGTTGAGCGATGGGGACTCTCACTACAGACCGGTCGGGTTGGTGGACGACGACCCAATCAAACGGAAGATGAAGATTCATGGGGTTCCAGTCGTGGGGACCATCGCGGATATCCCGGGTCTCGCTCGAGGTCTCGTCGCGCACGAGATCATTGTGGCGATTCCTTCGGCTTCAACCGCACTGAAGCAGCGAATCCTCGCTGCGTCGGAGGGGTGCAAGGTTCCCATCAAGACCTTGCCGAGCGTGAAACAACTGCTGGCGAATCCGGAGGCACTGAGACAGGTTAGGCCGATGAGCCTGGAGGATCTTCTCCAACGTGAACCTATTCAGATGGATCGGCAGGAGTTGCATCCGTTGCTCGAAGGGAAGCGAGTGCTTGTGACCGGTGCCGGAGGATCGATCGGGTCTGAGCTCTGCAGGCAGATCGCCCGATACCATCCGGCCACGTTGATCCTCTTTGAGCGCTATGAGAATGGACTGTATGCGTTAGATCTTGAGTTGCGGAGACAGTTTCCGAATCTCACGATCATCCCGGCCATCGGAGATGTAACAGTTCATGAGCGAGTGGCGGAGGTGTTGCAGCAGACGGACCCGGACCTTGTTTTTCATGCTGCCGCGCACAAACATGTGCCGCTCATGGAGCTGAATCCGAAAGAGGCCGTTCGCAATAACATTTTTGGAACAAAAGTCGTGGCCGAGGCCGCATTGGCTTACGGGGTCGATCGTTTCGTGCTCATTTCCACCGACAAGGCGGTGAATCCGACGAGTGTCATGGGCGCCACGAAACGGGTGGCCGAAGACCTGCTGCAGAGTCTGAGTCATAAAGGACAGACAAAATTTACGGTGGTCCGATTTGGAAACGTGCTGGGCAGTAACGGGAGTGTCGTCCCCCTGTTTGCGGACCAGATTCGAAGGGGAGGACCGGTCACGGTGACCCATCCAGAGATCACACGGTTCTTCATGACGATTCCGGAGGCGGTGCAATTGGTGCTACAGGCCGGCCTGTTGGGACGGGGCGGCGAGGTGTTCGTGCTGGATATGGGGGAGCAGGTCAAAGTGGTCGATCTGGCCAGGAATATGATTGTCCTGTCCGGTCTTGTGCCAGACCAGGATATTCAGATTGTGTACAGCGGCTTGCGTCCAGGAGAGAAATTGTACGAGGAACTCTTTGAAGAAGCGGAACAAGTCGAGCCCACGCCGCACGCAAAGATCCGGCGCGCCATCAGTGCTTCAGCGATTCAATCGGATCGCCTCGATCGAGCGATCGCTCATCTTGAGGCTGCCGTGAGTCATGGCGATGACGATGAACTGATTCGCCGACTCAATGAGGCTGTCCCGACCTATACACCGATGTCGCCCCGCAGCATTGAGCATATCCATTGAGTGAGCGTCACAAGCCGGTTTCTCTTGTTTATTTGGTTTGTTTGGTTTGTTTGGTTGAAGGAGACTACCGATGAACGAAACTAACCAGATAAACCGGATCAACCAGACAGACCAGATAAACCCGTCGCGTAGGATGAGAGGAGGATCTAGAGGATGAGAGGCGTCGTTCTGGCCGGAGGATTAGGAACCAGGTTGCTCCCGCTCACCAAAGTCACCAATAAGCATTTGCTGCCGATCTACGATCGGCCCATGATTTACTATCCCATTCAGGCGCTGGCCAATGCCGGGATTGATGAAGTCATGCTTGTGACGGGCGGT
>JANYBU010000353.1 GCA_025360665.1 Nitrospira sp. | reverse complement strand
CACATCATGCTTCTCGGTTTCCAAGAGTGTCCCAATTTTCAGCGACGGGTGGCCGCCGAGTAAGGTGACCAGTTCCCCGGCTTTATGCGCATGGGCAAGGCTCTCGTCAGCATTGCTCTTCAGCCAAGACACGATAGGAATGCGGTTATAGCCATAGATCATGAGGGAGTAATGCATATAGCGTACGACTCCCGCCAACTCATGCTCCATAATTTTATTGAGAATCCCAACCGCACGTTGCGTGTCTTGATCGTTCATCTGATGCCTCCTGTTATGCAAAACTATCCCGCCTGAAGAAGTTGCGAATGGCAGAGCGCCTGGCACGTCTGCCGCGGCCGGCTTTTGCAGCATGGCAAACCACCGTCGGTCATTCGTTGGGAGGCAAGTCTACTGGAAAGCCCGGTGCGTATCCACCTCGCTCTGCTCTCCGTGGTACGCAAGGCATTGATTGGGACCGAGCAGCCGTCCGGCCCCCACGCAGAACAAACGAACGCGTGAGTGGATGATGTCTTTCGCTGTGCGTTGAACACCTAAAGAGCATACAGCGCCAGGAAAGTGTAATGACAAGACCTCGCCCTCACGTCCCTTTTATTTTCGCTTCTATTCGAGCACGTAAGGGAAGATGCAGATGCAATAACACTTGTCTTTTTTCTGTCTCTACCCTATAGAAGAACGGAGAAGAATGGACAGCACCGCGGGGTAAACAATTGTCAGCTTCCGTGACTACCCCTCTCGCAGTTGCAAGGAGTGCCTTCTATGAAAATGCTGCTGATCATCTTTCGTCAGTCAATTGTGGAACAAGTCCATGCCCTGCTGAAAGAATATGAAGTCAACGCGTTTACTGAACTGCACAATGTAGCGGGCAGGGGGGAGACCGGACCCACCGTTCAGTTCTTCCTGTCACCGGGCGCCAACTGTATGATCCTCACCGCGGTATCGGAACAGCTTGCCTACCGCCTCATTGATGGGTTCACGCGCTTTAAAGCGGAGCAGGGGAAGGGTCAGCATGACCATGTTCACGTATTCATCCTCCCCTGTGAGCAAGTGGTTTAGCCCGCATGATTCATGAGCGCTTCTGCTGCAATCGCCGATGCCTGACTCAAGCGAGACGGGCGAGACTGGCGGGAAAAGCGCGACAGGCAGGGACAGGGCTCCGCGCGCCGGTCTCGCGACGCGGCTCAGCGATTTCGCGACAAACCGTCATGAATAATGCGAACTAGACAACCGCCGCGCGCGGATGGGGCGAAAGCGTTTCCCGATGCCGTTGCATTTTCTAACCAGCACGCCGCCCTTTGGTGCCTCTGGCTGGGCGCCTGGTTGAACCGCTAAACTCCGCGAGCAACTTCCGACCTCGTGCTCTCATCGCTGGCGTCCCGCTTACCGTCAGCTTCTGCAACTGCCGCAGGACGGCGGAGCGAAGCTCGGGGGCCTGCGTCGTGAGATCGGCCAACGCTTGCATGGCGAAAGTCTTCACGATGCTGCTGGAGTCGCGCAGGTAATCCGTGAGGATGTCACACACCTCTTGCCGTTCACGTGCGCTCCACCGAAGGCGAGGCAGCATTTGGGCGACGTGCCAGCGCACTTCTTTCTGCTCGCAGCGAGCGAGTTCGCCAACGAGTGTGGCTCGGTAGGGACGCAGGTATTCCGGATGGATCACCGAAATCTTTTCGACGGCGTCAGCGGCCCGGGCCCGCACGACCGGATCATCGACGGAAAGTCCGGCAAACAGCGCACCGAAGAGCCTCGGATCAGCCAGCACATCAGTGACAACTTCGCTTGACCGTCCAATCGAACGACGATCACCGCCTTCGAGCTTGCGCAAGATTATGAGTGTGCTCATTTCGGACGATAGCTCGTCGAGGGCCGGGTCTGTCGAATCTCTGCCGCCTGCTGGTCGGCCGTCACGCGCTCCCAGAGAATCCCCTTCACATCACGCTCGGCGGAGAAGCTCGGAGACGATGGGTCTTCCAAACAAAGACTCCCCCCGTTTTCTTTTCTCCACCCTCTCGCGATCATCACCATATTCCCGTTCATGTATTATAATGGAGTGTCTCTGCCCTCTGTACTATGCATCTGACATAGCCGCAATATTCATCCAGAGAGGAGGAACACCATGAGCACGGCAACGGTGGAAATTCCGATTCACCAAAATGTCACAACCTTTTTAGGCGCGCCCCGGAAGATGCTGATCGGCGGCAGGTGGCTCGAAGCCGCGTCGGGGAAAACCTTCCCGACCTATAACCCGGCCACGGGCGAAGTCCTGGCCCAAGTGGCCGAAGGCAACAGCACCGATGTTGACAGGGCGGTCATCGCTGCACGGAAAGCCTTCGAGAGCGGCCCGTGGCGGACGCTCACAACCTCGGAGCGCGGACGGCTGATCTGGAAGCTCGCCGACCTTCTCGAGTCTCACCTGGAGGAATTCGCTCAACTGGAGTCGCTCGATAACGGGAAGCCGATCGGCGTGGCCCGCGCTGCGGATGTGCCGCTGGCCGTGGACCACTTCCGTTACATGGCAGGTTGGGCAACCAAAATCGAAGGCAACACGATCCCCATTTCGGTGCCCTACACGCCCGGCGCACGGTATCACGCCTACACGCTACGCGAGCCGGTCGGCGTGGTGGCACAGATCATCCCCTGGAACTTTCCACTGCTCATGGCAGCCTGGAAGCTAGGCCCAGCGTTAGCCGCTGGCTGCACCATCGTCCTGAAGCCTGCCGAGCAGACACCGCTGTCGGCCCTGCGACTCGGCGAACTGATCTGCGAAGCAGGGTTCCCGGACGGTGTGGTCAACATTGTTCCAGGTTACGGAGAGACCGCCGGCGCGGCACTGGCGGCGCACCCGGACGTAGACAAGGTGGCCTTCACTGGCTCCACCGAAGTGGGGAAGCTCATCCTTCGGGCGGCGGCAGGGAATCTCAAAAAAGTGTCGCTGGAACTCGGGGGGAAGTCCCCCAACATCGTGTGCGACGACGCCGATCTGGAAGCGAGTATCCCTGGGGTCGCGAGCGCGATCTTTTTTAACCAAGGCCAGTGCTGCTGCGCAGGCTCCCGACTCTTCGTCGAGAAGGGTATCTTCGACAAGGTGGTGGCGGGCGTGGCTGAGGACGCGAAGAAGATCAAGGTCGGGCCAGGCATGGATCTCGCCACCCAAATGGGCCCGCTGGTGTCGGACGAGCAGCAACGGCGGGTGCTCGGCTATCTGGAGTCGGGCCTCTCCGAGGGCGCCAAGGCGGTGGTCGGCGGGCACAAGCTGGGCGACAAGGGTTACTTTGTGGAACCGACCGTGCTGGTCAACACTACGCAGAAGATGAAGATCACGCAGGAGGAAATCTTCGGGCCGGTTGTCTGCGCAGTGCCGTTTACAGACTTGGGCGAGGTACTCCAGGCGGCGAACGACTCCATCTACGGCCTGGCGGCGGCGGTGTGGACCCGCGATGTCGGGAAGGCCCACCGCATCGCAGCCGAGCTACGCGCAGGGTCGGTGTGGATCAACTGCTACAACATCTTCGATGCCGCATTGCCCTTCGGCGGCTACAAGCAATCCGGGTGGGGCCGCGAGATGGGCCACGACGTACTGGAATTGTATACCGAGGTGAAAGCCGTCACCGTACGGCTGTGAAAGATCATTGGAGTACGGAAGGATCGGCGGAAAGAGTACAAGCTAGTGCGGGCGGGGTGAGGACGGATCGGACTGGATTACGTTGGTTGATCGCGCGTCGAGGGCGGGGCTGTCGAATCTCTGCCCCCTGCTGGTCGGCCGTAACGCGCTCCCGGGGTGTCCCCCTCACATCACCCTCGGCAGAGACGCCTCCACATCCGAGACGCCCACGGCGAGATGAAATCTCTTCATGGATCTCCTCTCAACGACGCGCACGGACGAAGCGAAAATTGGTTTCGGAGACCGCCAAACCGCGAGGTGCACGGTCAAGCAACCACCCCAGAAGGCTTTCAAGAAAACCGCGAGCGTCTGGTATAGTGAAGAACCGTGGTGGTCTGGTGGATGCCACACGCAGGACCATCGGAAACCATCGCCACTATATATAGATTCTTGAACACAGGAGGTGCCCATGAGTGTCCGTCTGATCGCCATCGCATTGATCATGAGTGCTCTGTTTGCGTCTCACGTCTTCGCGCAGGCCGTGGGCTCGGAGGTCCAGCGCGACATCAACCAGGAAAGCCGAATCGAACAGGGATTGAAGTCCGGTCAGCTCTCCACGGGCGAGGCGGCACGATTGGAGCGAGGCGAAGCGCAGATCGACCGCATGGAATCCAAGGCGCTCAAAGATGGAAACGTGTCGCCGGAAGAAGCAGCCCGCATTCAGCGCGCACAGAATCGTGAGTCGGAAGCGATCAATCGATCGAAGCACAACGACGTCACCGGCAATCCCAACTCAGCCTCCTCGCAGCGCATGCAAACCGATGTGCAACGTAACATCAATCAACAAAACCGCATCGAACAAGGGATTCAGTCCGGACAACTCACCGACAAAGAAACCTCGCGACTGGAACGGGGCCAGGCCCGCGTCGATCGTGCTGAGGCACGTGCAGGAGCGGATGGCCACGTCAGCGCCAGAGCGCAGGCTCGCATCCAGAAGGCGGAGAATAAGCAAAGCAATAAGATCTACCAAGAGAAGCACAACAACCGTACCCGCTGACGTAGAAGCGCAGCCCGCGGCACATACTGAGCCGACCACCAAATAGTGCGTAGTTCATCCCGCGGCATAGCGGACATGTTGCTCACGAAACAGATTGGTGATCACCTGCGGTTGCTTCTGGCGCCGATACAAATGACTGCGCACGATGGCCATGAGTTCGGTCCG
>JANYBU010000336.1 GCA_025360665.1 Nitrospira sp. | reverse complement strand
AGCACTGCGGCCACGATCGGCGGTGGCGCGTGTTTGGCGCGTTTGGCTGTGACGGTCGTTGCTCCCACCGCCATCGATTCACCGAGGGGGGCAAAAATATTCTTCTTGGGTCCCTCTGGCATTTCACGCGCTTGGGTACCGACGCGCTTCACGTGCCAGAGATCGGGAATCCCTACGGCCGTACGAGTCTTGGACACTGGCTTTCCTGAGATAAACTGCAAGGGCACTTCCTGCGGCGCCCTGCCATGAGGATCCGCATCAGCATGACGACACACCAGGCTCCACCCAGTCCCAGCAGCACATATCGTTGAAGCGATGGGCTCATAACTCCTGTGCTCCCGGAGGACTCGGCCGGAGAAATGTGGCCACCTTGACGTTGAACACGAGGAGCGTGGATGAGGCGCGGTCGGACTTGTCCAGGCGCGCCGCGTCCAGTCGTTCAATCACCAGATAGGGCTCCGTCAACTCCAAGCGATGAATAAACCGATAGATGGCCCCATAGCTTCCGGTCACCTTGAACGTGAGCGTCGCCTTCACGGGCACGGCGCCTTCCGCCTTTTCGACGTGATAGGCCATCCCCGGAATGGCGACATGTTCCAGGCGCCCCACTTCCGAAATCGCCATGGCAAACGATGCGAATTCGTTCTGGGTCGGTAATCCCTTCCACACGTCCTCGATGTGTTGCTGAGCGGTTCGCGCTTGTTCTTGCAAGACTCTGGTGCGAGACAACTGTGCCTGGTTTTGCTTGGCCGTCTGAAACGCCGTTTCCGCTTGTTCGAGCCGTGACCCTGCTGGTTCGCGAATCCCGACGTAGAGGAAGACCGCGCACCCGACCGTGGTGAGGGTCACCAGGCTCAGCGGCACAAAGCGACGGAGCACCGCCATCGGTAGAGTCGGCATCCTGAGAGTCATGGACGTCAGTCTCCCATGTTCCCATTCATGACGGCCGCGCGATACTCCACCGCGAGGGTAAACTCAATGTCGTGACGCGGAGCATCCATCCCTCCCTCCATCGGCAGGGTCACGGCCCCTCCATCACGCCCCTTGTGCACCTCGTGCTTGGCTAAGACGGCCCTCTGGAAGGCGCGATGGGTCTGCAGCGATTGAACAAAGACATTCACATCCTGAAGACTGCTTGCCAAACCATCCATGACGATATTCGAGTGTTGAACATCGAGCTTCACGCTTCCGATCGACACGTTCGCGGGAACAGTCTCTTCCAATTCGCTCAGTAATCGAGTCCAGGAGAACGCGCGTTTTTCTGCGAGGAGATTGGCGAAGGCGATCTTTCCTTGCACCATGGCGATCTGGTCGCCAGGAAGCGTCAATCCCTCGCGGGCCAATTGGGCCTCGAATTGCCGATTGAGGGTTTCTGTGCGTACGGCCGCCGTTTCGTAGCGCTCGGCCATGGCGTCGAGATCCTGGGTCTCCTGCCACCACCAGCCGATGAGTCCGACCGACAGTATCGTCAGACCGATCAGGCTCCATTGGAGCACACGGAGCGTCGACACCATGGAGGGGGTCGCCACCAGCCGGAGGCTGGGTACGGCTGAAATGGCATGCTTCGTCCCTCGCGCGAATCTGCTCAGCCATCGCACGTCGATCGTCATCGTCCTACCGCACAGGCCAAGGCATAGAGCCCTTCTTCAGTGGACACGGCTCCACCCCGGGTTGACACCAGGGATTTCCAGTCCGGCACGATGGGCTGAGGGATCACAAAGGCCTGTTCTCCCGCAGTTATGGTCTCAGGCAGGGCCGCCTGCCTGGTCGCCCCTCCTAACCAGGAACAGCCCTCCCCTACCATATATATCGGGACGGATCCTGCGCCTGCCCCTGACCCCCCAAGGGGATCGAGATCCTCATAAAATTGCACGGTACTCCGGATTTCTCGCATCACGTCAGCCCGCTCCCCCCGCAGACCTTTCACCCGGCAAAAGACCGGCAGGCCCTGCCTGATGGCGAAAAACGTCATCGAGTCCGATGCCCGATGCACAAAAAACAGTTCATCGGCCTGTGTTATGACCGGACGATAGAAGTCGAACAGCCATAGGGCCGCACAACTGATCGAGAGGGGCAGCAAACCCGCCTGCAGACAGACTTGTTCATACTGGTCCAGAATCGATCGTTTGATCGCCATCGCCAACACATAGGCCGTCACCGGACTTCCTGATGTTGTGCCAGGCGGCGTGGTGGCCATCGCACCCTTCACCGGAAACACACGATGAAGCATCCGAGCGTCTCCCACCGCCACATGCTCTTCATGCTGAAACCGCCAGCGCAAGATGGGGTCGCGGTCTCGCTCGCGAGGAGGCAATGTCTCGAAGGGGAACACGGCGAGATGACACACTCGATCGGGCAAGCAGACCGCGAGCGTCCGTTCCGACGAGGTGGCCATCAGGGCGCGGAGTTCTTTCGTCAGGGCGTCACGATCCCTCACGTTCGGCTCCGACGCGGATACTGCCAGCACGCCCTCAGGTACGGGGCGCTCGTTGAGACGCACAATCCCCGGTCTGTGCCAGCCCCGCCGGAGCTCTACTAACGCGATCCCACGTTCCGTGAAACTCACACCAGCGCGTGGACGATGAACCGGGAACAAGAGACTCATGGGCTTACCCGACGAAGGTCATGCGATTGACTTCCTTCATGGTCGTGTCGCCGGCCAGAACTTTCTCGATCCCTGCCTGCCGCAACGTCGACATCCCCTCCAGTGTGGCCGTCTTTCTGATTTCCGATGGAGTCCGCCGTTCCAAAATCATGTCCTTGATGGTGTCCGTGACCGGCAAAAACTCGGTGATCGCATGACGTCCCCGAAACCCCAGTCCGTGGCACTCGACACAGCCCTTGCCCTCGTAGACCGGGCGATCGGCAAAGAGATGCGGATCGAACCCAAGCTGCTCGCAGTGCGCCGCACTCACCGAGACCAGAACCTTGCACCGCTCACACAGTCTACGCACCAGCCGCTGCGCCATGATGCAGTTCAGCGACGCCACAAAATTATACGGCTCGATCCCCATATTGACGAAGCGACCGATCACGTCGAAGGCATTGTTGGCGTGGACGGTACTGAAGACCAAGTGCCCGGTCAGCGCCGATTGAATCGCAATTTGCGCCGTCTCCGCATCGCGAATCTCACCGACCATAATCTTGTCCGGATCATGCCGGAGAATCGATCGGAGCCCCCGCGCGAACGTCAGCCCTTTCTTCTCGTTGACGGGAATCTGCACGATACCTTTGAGCTGGTACTCGACAGGATCCTCGATCGTGAGAATCTTGTCTTCTTTCGTGTTCACCTCGTTCAGCGCGGCATAGAGGGTCGTGGTCTTGCCGCTGCCGGTCGGACCGGTGACGAGCACCATGCCATAGGACGCCGTAATCGCCCGCCGAAAGCGTTTGAGATCGTCCGCCCGGAGTCCAAGTCCATCGAGATGGATGCCCCGTTGCCCCGCCGTCATCTCGTCTTTGGCCAAAATACGAATGACGACCGACTCGCCGAATACACTCGGCATCACGGACACCCGAAAATCGATCGTGCGGCGTTCCAAGCGGAGTTTGAACCGGCCGTCTTGAGGCACGCGACGTTCAGCAATATCCAATTCCGACATGACCTTGATGCGCGACACCAGGGGATTGTGAAATTTGAGGTCGAGCGGTTCCATGGCCAGATACAACACCCCATCGATCCGATACTTCACTTCCGTGACGCCGTCCGCCGGTTCGAGATGGATATCGCTCGCTCGCTTCTGTAGTGCGTTCAGAATGATCGTGTCGACGAGCTGCACGACCGGGCTCTGATCCTTTTGGATCTTATCGGCGGACAACACCTCCTCGCCCTGCTCGTTTTCACGGACAAGCATCGGACGAAACTCGTCCCGCACGCGGGCCACCATCTGCGCATTACGCTCGCTTGCTTGCAGGGCATCGACGATGCTGCGTTTCGGCGCCACCACCACGTGGAATGCACGGCCAAGGACACGGTCCACATGATCGAGAAGACGGAAGTCGTGCGGATCCGCCACCGCCACCATCAAGACCCCGTCGCGCTCATCGACGGGGACAAACCCGAATTCCCGCATCGCCTCGACTGGGATCGTGACAAATCGTTCGAAGTCGACTCGATAGCCATCGAGCGCATCAAACGGCAGCCCATACTGCTCGGCCAACACCTCAGCCCAGACCGTCTCGGACAGCACCTGCTCCCGCACCAGCGCCGTACGCAACTGCCGTTCAGATCCCCGCGTTTCAGCGTGATACACGGCCAGTTGATCGGCCGTCAGGAGCCCACGACGGATGAGGATGTCGGCGAGGGGGGTGTGTCGAATCAGCGTGGGCATCGTGGTCGCACCTTCAATTATGGCTGTGAGAACGTTGGAAGGACCAACTCGCGCCCAACGGTCACTGTGTCCCCTGTGAGGAGATTGAGCTTCCGCAACACCTCGACCGTGGTGCGATGTCGCTTCGCAAGACGCGCCAGCGTGTCACCGGGCTGCACCGTGATCGTGGAGGGTGGGGCAGTCACGACGGCGCTGGTCATCGCCAATGCCACCGGTGAACTGGCCGATGAAAGAACGGATGTCTGCCGAGTTGCCTGCCCACGCTGAGGGGGGTCGGTTCGCGGGTCCAGTGAACTGGGCATGGACCGTTCCTCGACCCCCTGCCGCACGAACGCGTGCTTCAGCCGGTCTAGTTCTTGCGCTAAGGTCACCACGGTGTCATTGAGGACCGCGAGACGTTGCGTGGTCTGAGATTGAACCTGACGGTCTTGTTCGTCTCGCCCCTTCTCCATCTCAGTTTGGCGTTGCTCAGCCCGGTCGCGCAGGTCGAGAAAGGCCTGCCGGGACTCGGCATTCTCCAGCCGGAGTTGCCGCACCACGTCACGGAGTTCGATCAATTCAGCTTCCTTCTTCGCGGCGGCAATCCGTGTGGCAGCCATCTCTGCGCGCAACGCCGTCAGCTCTTGCCCCCGGTCGCGGATCGGGGCCGCCTGGATCTGAGGCTCGGGTGCGCCGGTTCCACCGGCAGGCGGCAGGCCGCTACATCCCGCACACACCAACACCAGGCCCGAGAGAATCCTCACCCGAATGGGCTGTATGGCACGTGTCGTCACGGCGTTACCATTGATTGTAGGGCGTCCCATCCGTACCGACGAGCGGACTTCCGCTATGCACATCGAACACGCCACCCTCGCTCTCTGAAGGGATCTCCTGCCAGGTCGTCGCCGATCGCGTCAATGGATCCGACGGCATCTGTCGCAGATATCCTGCCGACACCACTTCCGCCAGCGCCTGTGGATACGTCCCGCGATCGGCACGATATTGATCCAGGACATCCCGCATCGTGAACAAGGTTTGCTTGAGACTGGCTTCGCGTGCGCGCGTCACCGACTCTTGCCACATCGGCTGTGCCAGCGTCGCCAGAATGGCCACAATGGTGACGACGATCATCAGTTCGAGCAGCGTATAGCCTCTTTCACCTCGACCGAACGATCGCCTGAAGTACACGTTACTGCACATGCACCACCACCTGCTCCTGGGCGATCGGCCCAGCCGGCGCTGCAGCACCACCAACAACGGCCTGCAGCGTCACCGGAGCATCCCCTTTGACTTTGGCCTGGAAAAACAACATCGCCAGCACCGTGTTACCCTGCTCTGCCCTGCCCCGCCCTGCCTGCGAATCGTCAACACCACTTGCCCGTCCGTCGAACGGGCAGAAATGGCGGCGGCGCCAGGCCCGACCCGGCGAAACTCGACCAGCTTCGGATCGTACGACACCGTCGCGGTCGCCTCCGTCAGGGGTTGGCCTTGACGAGCCAGCACATCAATTCGAAACTCCTGTCCGGCTGTGGCAGACACCTCACCGGGTCGCATCGTGATGGGTGACGGCAGGCGCGCGCTCAATTCAGTCTTCGGCGTCCCGTGTTGCGGAGGATTCGCCTCCCCGATCGGAGCCCCACTGCCGCTGGCCGATGCACTGTGACTCGTCGGGACAGGCGGACCGGTTCCCGCCACCACTGATGATGGTGCGGCAACCGGCGCCTCCTGCGACACCTTCACGACGCGCGGGGGATAGAGGGGCTTCGTGGCATAGGCATTTTCTGTCCCGGACCATATGGCCTGTGTGTCAATGGGGGGCGCGCTCATGGATCGAACCACGTGTGGCGTGATCGTCAGCACGACTTCCGTTTCCACACGATCTTCTGTCGTCGAGGTAAAGAGCTGACCGAGGTAGGGAATATCCCCCAACAGCGGCACCGTTGAGCGCGTCTTGCGCTCTTCCTCTTGAATCAAACCGGCCAACACCACCGTTTCGTCGTCTTTCAAACTCAACGTCGTTTCCGCCGTGCGAGTCCCGAACCTGAACTGTTTGATTTCCGGGCTTGCCTGCAAGGTCACCTGATCGCCCAAGCGCGTCACCTCGATTTTGAGCTTCAACGTCACTTCATCGACGAGGTTGATCGACGGCTCGACCGTCACCTTCACCCCGGTATCCTTGAATTCGATCGAGGTCACGGTCGATGTTGTCGGGATGGCCCCTGTGGCGGCTTGGCCCGGCAACACGTTTGTCGTGGACAGGAGGATCGGCTGCTTATCCCCGACAGCGATCGAGGCCGATTTGTTATTGATCACGCGCAGTTTGGGAGACGCGAGCGTCTTCGCATCGGAATCCTGCTTGAAAAAATCGATCAGGACACTGGCCGGCAGTCTGAAGAGATAGCTCCCGGGGCCGATCGACGTCAGCTGCTGGAAGGTAAACTGTGTCGGCGAGGTCGAGATGCCCCCCGATCCGCCGGACGGAATCACCCCCACCCCCGCCTGCTTCGCAAAGTTCAATCCATATTTCAAGCTCTTGGTGCGATTCACCTCCAACACTTCGAGGTCGAGTTCCACCTCAGGCTCTCGTCGATCGATGGCGAACAGCATCCGCTCGGCCAATTGAAGTTTCACCGGTTCATCACGCACCACAATCGCGTTAATTTTTTCGGCTCTTCTCCTTGGTGAGTGGGTAAACGAAACGCGAGAGACGGCATCTTCGTGGGAATAGGGGCGTGAATGCTGTGTGTGCCGGGGCCTGGAAATCTGGCATGATGGCCGGATGCACACACACCGACGCCTCTGGGACACCTACCGCTTTCCCGATTTCCGGCCAAGTCCAACGATACGGGGCATCTTCGGTGACCCGAAGGCCCGCGTCGTTCGTCTCCAGCGGCGG